>NZ_JBQCYC010000013.1:65023-66720 GCF_052087705.1 Flaviflexus sp.
GAGAGCGCGGCACTGCGCGACACGGTAGCGCCCCTGCTCGACACGATCGTCGGGCTGGAGAACCTGTACGTCATCGACGAGGGTGCTATCAACCAGATCATCGCCGCCGGTGAGGCCATCGACGAAGCTGAGGCGGAGCGGACCATTGAGGACCGTATCGCCAACACGACGGCCGATGACATTGCCACGGTCATCTACACGTCTGGCACCACAGGCAAGCCCAAGGGCGTTCGCCTGACCCACAGGAACATCCTCCACGTCGTCCGCAACGGCCCTGCCGACCCGGATCTCAACCTCATCGTCTCGGGTGAGGACGCAAGGACGCTCCTGTTCCTCCCCATGGCCCACATCTTCGCCCGCTTCGTCTCGCTTGTCGCGATCGAAGCCAACGCGGTTCTCGGGCACTCCCCCGACACGAAGAACCTCGTGGCCGACATGCAGTCGTTCAAACCCACGTTCGTTCTCGCGGTCCCCCGCGTTTTTGAAAAGGTCTATAACGCTGCCGACGCGAAGGCAAACGCCTCCAAGGTCAGGGGCCCAATCTTCCGTCGCTTCGCGAAGGTCGCCATTGCCTACTCCCGTGCGATCGAAACCCCGGAAGGTCCGTCCGCGTTCCTCAAGGCCCAGCACGCGCTAGGTGACAAGCTCGTCTACTCCACCCTCAAGGAGCTGCTCGGCGGGGAGCTCCGGCACTCGATCTCGGGTGGTGGCCCGCTCGGTGAGCGTCTAGGACACTTCTTCCGCGGCGCCGGCATCACAATCTACGAGGGCTACGGACTCACGGAAACGGCAGCGCCGACAACCGTGAACCGTCCCGGCAACATCAAGGTTGGTACGATTGGCCCGGCTTACCCCGGTTGCCTCGTATCGGTGGGTGACGACGGTGAGATTCTCGTCAAGGGCGATCACGTCTTCGTCGGCTACCACAACAACGAGGAAGCGACGAAGGAAGCCTTCACAGGGGATGGCTGGTTCCGTACCGGCGACCTGGGTTCAATGGACGATGATGGGTTCATTACGATCACGGGACGTAAGAAGGAAATCATTGTGACCGCCGGTGGCAAGAACGTGGCCCCCGCGATTCTCGAAGATAGGCTCCGCGGCCACCCGATCGTCTCCCAGGTCGTTGTTGTGGGTGACAACCGTCCATTCATTGGCGCTCTTATCACCCTAGACACGGACATGCTTCCCGGATGGCTTTCCAACAAGGGTCTCGAACCCATGTCCGTCGATGAGGCAGCACAGAACCCTCAGGTTCTTGCGGCTCTCGACCGCGCCGTTAACCGCGCCAACGAGGCAGTCTCCCGTGCTGAGTCGATCAGGAAATTCAACGTCCTCACAACCGACTTCACGGTCGACAACGACTACCTGACCCCGTCACTCAAAGTGAAGCGACACAAGGTCCTCAAAGACTTTACTTCCGAGATCGACTGGATCTACGACAGCAAGCGGTAATCACCAATAGATTAGCAACCACCCAATCAGGTGATTGACTACCTTCGGAGGGCGGCGGTTCACTGTCGCCCTCCAGTCATGTTCGCTGACGCAATCGCAGTTATTATCGGTCTCTCGACGGGCTATCGGACCAATATTGTTTAAACCCACCGTCTTAACGCCAAGAACATGATAACTTTGAAAACACGTCCAAGATGACATAAAGGCCCAAAGATGCTCCCACCTTACTGCGTCGATCACCC
>NZ_JBQCYC010000014.1:0-63365 GCF_052087705.1 Flaviflexus sp.
ATAGTCTCCTGCGACGGCCAGCAATACCCCTCATCATTCGCGTTATCAGCCAAGGCCAGTAGCACCATCGACTCACGCAACGGCAACTCAGCCAGTCCCCACGCCCACGTCATCGCTTTAATACTCATCGCACAGTCACCCCTCGGCCTGCCAATCCCGATCAAACAAAACATCAGAATCAGGGGAATCAGCCGTAGCCGGAATCGGAGTTATCAGCTCCTCAAGATCCGATTGGCGAAACAAGACCCGTCCGTTCGGCAACCGAACATGGGCAACCTTGCCCTCACGCGCCCAGCGCAGGAAGGTTCGCTCAGATGCGACACCCGTAAATTCCGCCGCTTCCTTCGGAACCATAAAAATATAGCCATCCGAGTTTCGTATGTTCATAAGCTGAACATATCCGCCACACCCGCAATCGTCAACCGATATTCTTGACGGATTTCGTATGAACAGGCACTATCTTTATATGACTGCAATTACCGAACGGGCATACACGGTCTCCCAGTGCATTGGCGTAACTGTCAACCAGTATCTTTTCGATGCAGGCATGACGAAGACATCCTTGGCACAAGCCCTCGGAGTCTCCCAACCAAATATTTCAACGCGTATTCATGGACGCGCTGACTGGAGCGCAGAAGATCTCTTGGTAACCGCCGAAACACTGGGCATTACAATCGCTGACCTAGTACCCACTCGGGGCGAGGATGGCGGATGGATCCCGGCCCCATTTAAGCCCGGATACGCAAATCCCCCCGCCGAAGCGGGGGGAGAAAATGCGAGCCGCCTGAGAGAATCGAACTCTCGACCTATTCATTACGAGTGAATCGCTCTACCGACTGAGCTAAGGCGGCGCTGGGTTATCAGCAAGCCGAGCTTACCCAAGCCCGGAGCTCGATTTCAAATACTCAGCTATGGCGCTAAACACGATTGCGCCCCGGTGGGTGAACCGGGGCGCTGGATCGTAGTTGACGGACTAGTTGGCAGGGCAGATCAATCCGTCTTCGGGGATTGTCCCATCGACGAAGTAGTTGTCCACTGCATCATCAATACAGGAGCCAGCCGTGCCGTATGCGACGTGCCCCTCCCCTTCCCAGGTCAGGAGGATGCCGTTGTCGAGTTGCTCAGCCAGGCTGACTGCAGCCTCGTATGGGGTTGCCGGGTCGCCGACGGTTCCGATGACAATAATCTCGGAGGAGCCTTCCGCTAAGAACGGTCCAGGGACCTCATCGGCCGTGTGCGGCCATTCGTTGCAGAAGACATCTCCACCCTCAAAGTAGGGAGCGAATGTCGGAGCATCTTCGTGGAGTCGAGCATCGTTTTCCGCAACGGCTTCTTCATCAACACCGGCGGGGTAGTCAATGCAGTTGATCGCCCAACGCGCTTCCAGGGAGTTGTCCATAAACTCACCGGACATGGTGTCACGTCCGATCATGAGGTCATTAAATGACAGAAGGAGACTCCCGTCGCCCCGCTCGATTGCCATGCTCAGAGCTTCCGTGAGGTAGGGCCAGGGCTCTTCGGCATAGAGAGTGGTGGCGATACCGGTGTAGTAGATTCCCGGGGTCACGGAGCGGTCATCAATCATCGTGGGAAGTGGGTTTTCGAGGCTGTCCTCAATCTGTTCCTGGAGGAACTCCTTGGCCTCGTCAGCCGTGTCGCCTTCCAGCGGGCAGTCCCCGTCCTCCAGGCAGTATTCGACGTAGGCCGTCAGCGCCTTTTCGAAGCCGACCGCCTGGAAGTAGCTGGAGTCAAGGGAGGGAATCGCGGGGTCAACGGCTCCGTCAAGAACCATGCGTCCCACGTTGTCGGGGAAGAGCTCGGCGTACTGGCCACCAAGATGGGTGCCGTAGGAGAAGCCGAAGTAGTCGAGCTTGTTCTCTCCAAGTGCCGCCCTCATGACATCCATGTCCCTGGCAGCGTCGATCGTTGACACGTGCTCGAGGAGGTCACCCGAGGTATCGACACAGGACTGTACGATTTCTTTCGTGTCTTCAAGCGACTCCGCAGAGCCTTCGTCAGTGTCCGGGTAGCTCGCATCGAGCACGAGGCCAAGCTCATCATCGGGCATGCAGTCAACCGGTGCCGAGTCGCCGACTCCGCGGGGATCAAAGCCAATGATGTCGTAATTCTCGATAATGGGATCATTGAAATAGAAAGTCGCGCTCTCCGCCACATCCTTACCAGAGCTTCCAGGGCCACCGGGGTTAACGAACAGCGAGCCTTGAGCTTCGCCTGTCGCGTTTGCCTTCAGGACAGAGATCTCGATCGTTTCACCATCGGGATCGTCATAGTCGAGGGGAACCGTGATTTCGGTGCATTCCGAGTTGATTGTTCCGGATTCCTCGCAAGCCTCCCACGTCACCTCCTGTTCGTAGAAGGCTTCGAGACCCTCGGGAATCGGGGCAGTTGACTCCCCGGGGTCTCTAGACCCATCAGAGGAGAGCTCTTCACCGGGCACAGATGATGAGCAGGCACCGAGGAAGAGGAACAGAGAACCGAGGGCGGCGATAGAGCGTTTCACGCCTTCAGACTAGACCAGATACCTGCCTGTCCTCGACGGCGGAAGACTGTCTGGGGATTGATCCCCCGGTCAGCGCCTCATCGCCATCATCATCGCTTCGATAGCGAGCAGCGGTGCAACGTTGGCTCCGATGCGTTCACGAGCCAGCGAGATTTCATCCATGATCGCAATCGTTTTGTCAGCCGTCATCGATCCCGCGATGTCTTCGATCTCCTTCTCGAAATCAACATTCACAAGATCGGTACCAGCCTCCAGCTGTACGACAAGGACGTCCCGGTAGAGAGATAGCAGATCGATGAGAGCGCGGTCGTGAGCGTCGCGAATCCGTCGTGTTTCTCGCTTCTTGTGCTCGGACTCCAGTTGCTTAAAGTGGCTTCTCATCGCTGGCGGAATGGTTTCATCGGGTGCCAGGCCCAGGGTCCTGCGGAGTTCCGCAATTTCGCGGTCCGCACGATTCTCACCTTCAGCCTCCGCTTGGACCTTCGAGCGGTCGATGAGTGCCTGCGCAGCTAGGGCCGCATGCCCTGCCGTCCTAATCCCGTAGGCGCCACGAAGATTCTCTCGTCTGCGCTCGCCCGCACCGGGGTCTTTCGCAAGGGCTTTCGCGGCCCCCACGTGGGACTGAGCTGCTTTCGCGGCGATTAGGGCGGCGTCAGGATCAATGCCGTCACGGCGCACCAGCAGGTCTGCAACTTTTTCCGCCGCGGGGATCACGAGATTTAGCCCCCGACATCTTGACCTAATTGTTGTCAGCACATCGCTGGGCGATGGTGTGCACAGAATCCACACGGTACGGGGCGGCGGCTCTTCAATTGCCTTGAGGAGAACATTTGTTGTTCTCTCAACCATGCGGTCGGCCTCTTTGATGATCATGACTCGCCACGCGCCAACCGTCGGTGTTGACTGTGCGTGGGAAACGAGTTCACGTACCGATGCGACGGTGATGGTCGTTGCTTCTGTGGCCAGAATTTCAACATCCGGATGGGAATCGGACATGACTGTCCGACATCCCGAGCACTCACCGCACCCCACTGGCTCGCCGGTGCACTGGAGAGCAGCGGCGAAGGCCTTAGCGGCGGTTGATCGTCCCGAACCGGGGGGCCCGGTGATCAACCAGGAGTGCGTCATTCCCGCGCTACCGGTGCGGGCAGCCGTAGCGGCTCGAGTCAGCACTTCGATTGCCGCTTCCTGCCCTGCAAGGTCATCGAAGACGGTCATAGGCCGTTCCGATGTCTGCGGAGATCTCCTCGGGCGTCCTGCTTGCATCAACGACGACGAACCGGTCTGGCTCTTTGGCGGCAAGGTCGAGGAAGGTCTGGCGGACCTCCGCATGGAATGCGTCGCCTGCGGATTCGAGCCGGTCCTTTTCGGCTCCTACGCGCTGTGCACCAATGACGGGATCAAGGTCAAGAAGGATCGTCATGTCCGGGACAAGGTCCTCCACGGCCCACCGGTTGAGTTTCGTGATCGTATCGATGCCGAGTCCGCGGGCACCGCCCTGGTATGCGATCGAGGAGTCCATGAAGCGATCGGTGATCACGGTGGCGTTCCGCTCGAGGGCGGGGCGAACAACCGTTGCCATGTGGTGCGCACGGTCGGCCGAATAGAGGAGAGCTTCCGTCCGAGGGGACAGATCTTCGCCGTGAAGCAGTGCCTGGCGGATCTTCAGCCCCAGGTCGGTACCTCCCGGCTCGCGGGTGACAACAACGTCGCCGCCTGCCTGCCGGATTCGTTCTGCTAGCTTCCGAATCTGGGTGGATTTCCCGGATCCGTCACCGCCTTCAAAGGAGATGAAGCGGCCGGTCACGACCCGCTCTCCTCCGTGGCCTTCTTCGCAGGAGCCCTGCGAGTTGTGGTCTTCTTCGCCGCAGGCTTCCGCGTCGTTGTCGTCTTTTTTGCCGCGGTGGTCTTCTTGGCGGGTGCCTTACGAGTGCTCTTCTTTGGCGGATCATTCTTGAGCTTCTCGCGCCTCATTTCGAGTAGCTCGAATGCTCGCTCAGGCGAGATCGTCTCGATGTTGTCCGCTACTCGCAGTGATGCGTTGATCTCACCATCGGTGACGTAGTGACCAAAGCGACCGTTCTTAAGAACAACGGGCTTCTTCGAGATCGGGTCTTCGCCGAACTCCTTGAGCGGAGCGGCGGCAGCGGCGCGTCCGCGCCTCTTCGGCTGAGCAAAAATCGCCTCGGCCTCTTCAACGGTGATCTTGAGGAGTTGCTCCTCGGTTTCGAGGCTCCGGGAGTCGCTTCCCTTCTTCAGGTAGGGACCGAACTTTCCGTTGTGGGCGGTAATCATCGTGCCCTCGGCGTCGGGTCCGACGTCGCGGGGAAGCGACAGGAGCTCAACTGCCTGGTCAAGAGAGATCGTGCTGAGATCCATGTTCTTAAACAGGGATGCGGTCTTCGGCTTCGCTGTCTTCGGGCTGTCCTCCGGGAGGACCTCGGAGACGTAGGGGCCGAAACGGCCGTTCTTCGCGACAATCTCCTTGCCGGTATCGGGGTGGACGCCAAGGATCCGGCCGTCATCCTTGCCCTTCTCCAGGAGCTCCTTCGCTTTCTCAAGCGTGAGCTCATCCGGGGTGAGTTCAACCGGAACGTTCGCGCGGAGCGGGTCGCCGTCTTCAATGGCCTTCTCGATGTAGGGGCCGTACTTGCCGACTCGCAAATCGACACCTTCACCGAGGCTCATCGTATTCAGGGCTCGAGCATCGATTTCGCCGAGGTTCTCGACCTCGTGCTGAAGACCCTTATGGTCGTCATCGCCGTGGTAGAAGGATTCCAGGTAGGCAACGCGATCGGTCTTGCCGCTCGCGATCCAGTCGAGTGAATTCTCCATCTGGGCCGTAAAGTCGTAGTCAACATACCCGGGGAGGTTCTCCTCGAGAAGACGGATGACGGAGAAGGCAATCCACGTGGGCACCATGGCCTGTCCGCGGCGCTCCACGTATCCGCGATCGGTAATAACCGAGATCGTCGAGGCGTAGGTCGAGGGGCGACCAATGCCAAGCTCCTCAAGCTTTCGGACGAGCGAAGCATCCGTAAAGCGGGGCGGCGGGGTCGTTTCGTGACCCTCGGCAACCGCACCGGGATCGACAACGTCAACAATGTCGCCCTCGGACAGCTCCGGCAGGCGGGACTCTCCGTCCTTCTCCTCATACCGGGACTTGTCTTTACCTTCCTCGTACACGGCAAGGTAGCCGGGGAAGGTAACGACCGTGCCGGAGGCCGAGAGGCCGGCCTTCGAGAAGCCCGCTGCCTGCACTTCCGTGCTCATCTGTACCGACGATGTCAGGAGGTTTGCATCCGACATCTGCGACGCTAGGGTGCGCTTCCAAATAAGCTCGTATAGCTTGTACTGCATGCCGGACAGGGCGGACTTCACCTGGTCCGGGCTACGGAACTTATCGCCCGCCGGACGGATTGCTTCGTGGGCCTCTTGGGCGCCCTTCGCCTTCTTCGAGTAGAAGCGGGGCTTTTCCGGGATGTAGGAGTCACCGTAGCGTTCCTTCACCTGGGACCGTGCCGCAGAAACCGCTTCCTTCGATAGGTCGACGGAGTCGGTACGCATGTAGGTAATGAAACCGTTCTCGTATAGTTGCTGGGCCTGGCTCATGGTTTGACGGGAGTTGAGCCCAAGCTTGCGAGAGGCTTCCTGCTGAAGCGTCGATGTGGTGAACGGCGGAGACGGGCGTCTCTTCGAGGGCTTCGACTCGACCTTGAGCACACCGATATGTGCACCCGTCAGGGCTTCCGCGAGCGCCTTCGCACTCTCTTCGTCGAGGACTGCTACGTCCTTGCGGATTGCGGCAGGGTTGAGTTTGCCATCGTCACCGAAGTCGCGGCCCTGAGCAACGGGACGATCGTCGACGCTGGTGAGTCGTGCCTTAAATGTCTCTTCGGCGCCCTCTTCACCGCCGTGGACTTTGACGGCCACGGACCAGTAGTTGGACGACACAAACGCCATGCGTTCGCGTTCGCGCTCAACGACGAGGCGGGTGGCGACGGACTGTACGCGGCCCGCGGAGAGGCCGGGACCGATCTTCCGCCAGAGGACCGGCGAGACCTCGTAGCCGTAGAGCCGGTCAAGGATTCGGCGGGACTCTTGTGCGTCGACGAGCTGCGTGTCGATCTCGCGGGTGTTCTCGAGGGCCCGGTCAATTGCTTCGCGGGTGATTTCGTGGAACACCATGCGCTTGACCGGAACTTTCGGGTTGAGGACCTGCAGGAGGTGCCAGGCGATTGCCTCGCCCTCCCGGTCCTCATCCGTTGCGAGATAGAGTTCGTCGGCGTCTTTCAGGAGCTTCTTCAGCTCTGTGACTGTCTTCTTCTTGTTCGCGTCAACAATGTAGTAAGGGTCGAATCCGTCTTCCGTGTTGACGGCGAAGCGCCCGTAAGGCCCCTTCTTCATGTCAGCAGGAAGTTCCCGTGGCTCCGCTAGGTCCCGGATGTGGCCGACTGATGCTTCGACCACAAATTCCGAGCCAAGATAGGCCGCAATGGTCCGGGCCTTGGCTGGAGACTCCACGATGACAAGCTTGGTCACTGAACTTCCTTCGGTTGATGGATCCGGCGAGGGACTAGGCACAATATATAAGGAGTAGCACCCCGTTGTTCAACTCGCCGCTCGCACTCGGGCTCACGATATCACCCGCCAAGGACGAGGGCGCCAGCTCCAATCAACTCTCTCACGGCCGGTAGAACAGCTTCCGTCATCTCGTCTTCGGGGACGGACAGGAGCTGCGCAAGTGCCGCAATGATCTGTCCCGCGGTCAATTCCCCATCGCTTGCTCCCAGGAATCCTGCAACTTCTGCACTGATGGGAATCTCCCGACCGTGGGCGGTGATGGAGATGTGCCAAGGGTCGGGTTGGCCCGGCGTGTGGAGCCGCGTCTCGAGAACAGCCTTCGAAACCAGGCGCATGGCAAGCAACTCCTGATCGGAGGCTCCCGCCAGCTCAAGCCCCGCCCATGTCGAATCAACAAAAGTGTCGGCAATCGGCCCGCGATAGTCTTCGAGGCGCTGCGGCCCATCCTCTGCCGCGATCGTCAGGTAGCCGAAGGCGATTGAGGTGTCCTTGGCGGACTCTCCGAGCCAAACGCAGTAGGCAGAATCGTAGGCAGAGCCGGTTAACTGGCTTTCCCGCAACCACATCTCGGCGTATTGGGCTGGGTCAATAGCGTCTCGAAGGACTACCCAGGCCTTCTGGTCTCCCAGCCATTCCTCAACCGGTTGCTTCCACGCTTCGCCGAAACTTCCGCTTGTCACATCCGCTGCGACCTGCCAGTTGCCGAGCATCCAGGCTATTCCGTCTTCGGTGAGGTGATCCGTGGTGCCGGCGACTGCTTCCTGCAGGAGCGAATCACCTTCCACGCCGCCGTCCCGATATTCGAAGGTCCCGATCATGGCGCGGACCTTGGCGGGCGTAATAACGAAGGGCGGGTTGGAGACGATCCGGTCGAATCGTTCGGGGGCTGGCTCGTAGAGGGATCCGAGACGGGTCTCCACCTCGAGCCCCGCGAGGCTGGCGTTGAGCTTCGTGAACGCTAGCGCCCGCTCCGAGACATCGGTGGCAACGACCTTGGCGCCCGCCTTGGCGGCAAGAAGCGCGTGATAGCCACACCCGGTTCCCAGGTCGAGAACTGTCTGACCCGCCTCGAAGGAGGTCAGGCTGGCAAGGGTCTTTGTTGCCCCGCCCACCGGCATGACGTGATCCGTACTGGGAGCCTTGCCTTGGAGAGGGCCGAGGTCGGAGGCGATAAGGAGTTCCCCTCCGCCGTGCCGATCATCAACCGGGACGGGACGGATAGCAATGCAGGATCGGATTGAGTCAGTGACGAGGCCAGCTTCGATGGCTTCCTCGAGCGGGATTGAGGGGAGCACCTGCTCATACTCTTCCAAGCTGAGCCTCCCACCGAGCATGAACAGGGCGGCAACGAGTGCCGTGCGGCTGGGATTGCGATCCACGGAACAGATTCCAGGGAGGCGTTGCTCTCTCGCAATGCCGGCCATGCCAACCGGGCCGAGGGCCGTTGCGACCGCCGATTCTGTGTAACCAGCAAGATCCTCGCAGAGCCGATCAACCAATTCTAGGAGTTTCAACACGTTCACCATCCCTAAACTTGACACTTTCTTGAAACTAACTGGAATGTTATCTGAAATTCTGTCTAACCCAACGCCCGTTCTGCTCTTCTGTCCGATACGGGACTATGGTGTGAAGTTGTGACCGCTGATTCCACGCTCGCACCGAAGGACCGTAACAAAGTCCTCGTTGTCCTGCTTTCTTCGCTATTCATGGCGCTCGTCGCCGTGTCGATCATCAACGTTGCCCTCCCTTCGATTGAGAAGGGGCTCGACGCTTCTTCGACGGGACTTCAGTGGGTGCTGTCCGGCTACTCCCTAACTTTTGGAATCGTTCTCGTTGCCGCCGGACGAGCTGGCGACCTCCTCGGCCGCGAGCGTCTGTTTATTGCTGGCGTGGCCGTGTTCGGCATCTTTTCCCTCCTCGCGGCC
The DNA here is from genome assembly GCF_052087705.1 of Flaviflexus sp. Lineage (NCBI taxonomy): Bacteria > Bacillati > Actinomycetota > Actinomycetes > Actinomycetales > Actinomycetaceae > Flaviflexus > Flaviflexus sp. The sequence continues at coordinate 9,031 of NZ_JBQCYC010000014.1, forward strand.
CTCGCGCCAACAATTCTTGTTCTCGACATTTCCCGCGCCTTCATGGGAATTGGTGCAGGCCTCATGAACCCTCAAACCACCGGGATCATTCAGCAACACTATCGGGGGCCGGAGAGGGCGCGTGCCTTCGGCATGTTCGGCGCAGTTGTTGGTGTTGCCGTTGCTATTGGACCGGTTCTCGGCGGCACGATTATCAATATCTTCCCCGAAGGGGTGGGGTGGCGGTGGACAATGGGAATCAACGTTCCCCTGTCGATCATCTCCATTATTCTCGCCCTTATGTGGCTACCGAAGACGCCTCGCGCTCAGGCCGTGAAGCACGATCTCGATCCGGTTGGTGCGCTACTGCTCGGTGCGGCTGTCCTCTTGTTCATGCTTCCGTTCATGATGGCATCCGACAATCGCGCCACCTGGTGGTTCGCTCCAGTTGGTGTCGTCCTCGGGATTGCCTGGCTTGCCTGGGAACAGCACTACCGTTATTCGGGGCGTTCCCCCATGGTTAATCTGTCCCTCTTCCGTATTCGCACCTTCACGCTGGGCTCGGCGATGATCACGGTCTTCTTCGCTGGTACCACAACCATCTGGGTCCTTATCGCGCAGTTTGTCCAGAACGGCGCCGGCGAGTCTGCGCTGGTTGCGGGAATGGTTGGCTTACCGTCAGCGGTGGTTTCGATCTACACCTCCTATATCGGAGGAAAGCTGGTCGTGAAGCACGGCCGTTGGCTCGTTGTCACTGGCCTGCTTCTGAACATTACGGGTCTCTGCCTCGCGGTGTGGGCGGCCTTTGCGATTGTTAATGGAGCGCCCGTCTGGGTCCTCTCCCTCGCCGTGCTCCCGATCGGGTTCGGGGCCGGCTGGATCACTTCACCAAACCAGACGCTAACGCTTCGGGAGGTTCCCACAAACCACGGCGGGACCGCGGGTGGGATCATGCAGACCGGTCAGCGCATCGGCACGTCAGTGGGCACGGCAGCCGTCACCGGCCTCTACTTCAGCCACATCTCATCCGGACACGATGTTGCGTTCCTCTGGGGTTACTCCCTCATTACGCTTTTCATGGTTCTTGCCCTCTGCATTGCACTCATCGACGCCGTCAAGGGCAGGGGCCAGAACACCGTCTGAACCGTGGTTCGATTCCAGCTTCAACCAGGGAATTGACCTTCCCGCAACGCCAGATGGCAGGGCCGGTTGCACACTTTCAAACAACAGCCCGCAGCCGGCCCAGCCAACACCTACTCCTAGGCCGCCCTGATTTCCACCGAGTTGAATCCGGCGGTCGTTGCCAGCTCAGCAAGGCCGGCAAATTCTTTTGACCATTCCTTTAGATCCCACGCTTGCGCCTCCCGTTGGAAGGTTTCCGAAGTACCAATTGCGCGTGCCTCTTGGAGAGCAAAGGACGTCACTCCCTTTTCCTTCAGCCGACTAAGGAGCTCCGGGAATTGCACAGCTGCGGGGGAACCCGGGTGGACGGTTGTCCTGATCTCGTAGTCAACTCCCGATTCTAGGACTATGTCGAGGCACTTCCAGGATCTGGCGCCCTGGTCGTAGCCGACAACGCTCCTGTAGTCATCAACAAGGGCCTTAATGTCGAGACCCACCCAGTCAATCCGGTCAATGAACCGTTCAAGCCTGGACGGATATGGGCCTGCAGTGTGGACGCCGACAAGGAAGCCTCGCGCCTTGACGTCGTCAATGGCGTGGCCAAGCACCTCTTGACGCAGGGCTTCCCCTCCGGTGAAAACAACGCCGTCAAGCAACCCTCGCCTGTTATCCAGATGCTTCACGACATCACCCCAGTGAACAACTCCCGGCGTTTTCGGGTCCAGTATTTCCGTGTTCTGGCAGTAGCCGCACGCCCAGGGGCAGCCCTGCAGGAATACGGTGGAGACGAGTTTGCCGGGCCAGTCGACCGTCGATAGCGGAACGTGGCCCGCTATCGACAGGTCGGTGGCAACGGAGACGCTCATCGGCTCGTAGCCTCAACCGGAGCGCGGCTGCCGATCTTGTTCTCGGTCAGCATGAGCCGCTCGGCGTATTCCCCCTTCTTTCCGATGTTGAACGACTTCACGGGACGGAAGTAGCCCATGACGCGCGTCCACACTTCACACTCCACGGGTTCTGCACCCGGATTCTCTGCCGCACACCGGTCGCAGGTGAAGTGCTCACCGGCAAGATAGCCGTGGGTGGGGCAGATCGAGAAGGTGGGCGTAATCGTCAGGTAGGGCAGGCGGAACTTCGTGAGGGCCCGCCTCACAAGCTGCTTGCACGCCTCGCCCGAACTCATCTTCTCGTTCATATACAGGTGAAGGACCGTACCACCCGTGTATTTCTTCTGAAGATCGTCCTGAAGCATGAGCTCCTCGAACGCATCATCCGTGTAACCGACGGGTAGCTGAGATGAGTTCGTGTAATACGGGTTGGCCTCGGTTCCTGCCCGGAGGATCGTCGGGAAGCGCTTACCATCCTCCTTTGCAAACCGGTATGTGGCACCTTCGGCGGGGGTGGCCTCCAGGTTGTACAGGTTACCGGTCTGCTCCTGGTAGGAAATAAGTCGCTCATTGACGTGGTCGAGTATCCGCAGGCACATGTCCGTGCCCCATTCGTCTGAAAGATCATGCTCATCGAGGGTGAAGTTGCGGACCATCTCATTCATGCCATTCACGCCAATAGTGGAGAAGTGGTTGTTGAGGTGACCGAGCCACCGCTTCGAAAACGGGTACAGCCCGTCATCCATGAGTCCCTGAACGGCAACCCGCTTGGCCTCCAGCGTGTCGCGACCCAGGTCCATGAGCTCATCCAAGCGCGCAAGGAGCCCCTCTTCATCATTGGCATAGAGGTAGCCAAGCCTTGCCATGTTAACCGTGACGACGCCGATTGAACCGGTCAGCTCGGCTGAACCAAACAGCCCGTTACCACGCTTGAGAAGTTCCCTCATGTCAAGTTGGAGGCGGCAGCACATCGAACGGATCATGCCGGGGTCCAGGTCCGAGTTGATGAAGTTCTGGAAGTAGGGAAGCCCGTACTTCGCCGTCATCTCAAACATCCGGTTGGCGTTCTCGGTATCCCAATCGAAGTCGGGCGTGATGTTGTAAGTGGGGATCGGGAAGGTAAAGACCCGCCCATCGGCATCCCCCTCGATCATGACCTCGATGTAGGCACGATTGATCATCGCCATTTCCTCAGCCAGGTCACCGTAGGTGAAGTCGCAAATTTCTTCGCCAATCATCGGCTGGTTATCGGCAATGTCCTCGGGGCAGGTCCAGTCGAACGTCAGGTTCGTGAACGGGCACTGGCTCCCCCACCGGGACGGCACGTTGAGGTTAAAGATCAGTTCCTGCATGCACTGCTTCACCTGGTCGAACGTCATCGAATCCAGGCGCACGAATGGCGCCATGTACGTGTCGAACGACGAGAATGCCTGGGCGCCCGCCCACTCGTTCTGCAGTGTGCCCAGGAAGTTCACGATCTGACCGCAGGCCGATGAGAAGTGTTTCGGCGGCTTCGAAGCGATAGCTCCCGGAACTCCGTTGAAGCCCTGCTCTATCAGCTGGCGGAGCGACCATCCTGCGCAGTAGCCCGACAGCATGTCGAGATCGTGAATGTGAATGTCTCCGTCGCGGTGCGCGGCCGCAGCCGCTTCTGAATACACCTCGGTTAGCCAATAGTTGGCCACCACCTTGCCCGAGGTGTTGAGGATCATCCCTCCCAGCGAATAATCCTGATTGGCGTTGGCGTTAACGCGCCAATCCGAACGGTCAAGGTACTCATTGATGGTCGATACCGGGTCGACGCTGACGGGCTTTCTGTTCATTTCTTCCTCCATGTCAATCGCTCCGCGTTAAGCGCGAACAGTCCCCAAGGTATGCCCCAAACACTAGGACTTGTGGCGACACGCCGAACCACCACTACATCTTGTGCCTGGTCGCGAATCTTACCGATTACATTCTCAGATGAGTTCGCGAGGTGCTCGGGTCGATTGCCCGGCACAGGGACTACATTTGCCCCATGACCATCTGGAAGGCGATCCTCGACGGCTTTGCTGCCGATCAGATCGCCGGTACCCTCTTCACCCCCGCCCGCGAAGGCACTCGCGCACCGTGGCCAAGCTGGGTGCACGAAGCCATCCCCGCTGGCCTTGCCTCCCTTGGCGTACCGTCGCCATGGAGGCATCAGGTCGACGGCATGGAATCCATCCACGCTGGCCACCACACCGTGATTGCAACCGGAACCGGCTCGGGTAAGTCGCTGACCGCGTGGGCACCGCTCCTGTCGCACATCCTTTCGCACAGGGAGGCTACCCGGCTCTCCGAGATCCGTAAGAAACCAACGGTCCTCTATCTGGCTCCCACGAAAGCACTCGCGGCAGATCAACTCGACAGCCTCACGCACCTTGTTTCCGTCACGGGAGACAGCATCAAACCTGCAACAGTTGATGGCGATACACCCTCCGAGGTGCGGCGATGGGCAAGAGCCCACGCCAACATCATCCTGACGAATCCGGACTTCGCACACTTTTCGATGTTGGCTGGCCACGAGCGGTGGCCCCGTCTGTGGGGAGGTCTTACCGCCATCGTCATCGACGAGTTCCACACCTATCGCGGAATGACAGGAGCGCAAGTTGCACTTGTGGTCCGCAGGATGCTTCGCATGGCACGGCACTACGGGGCTAACCCGACAGTCATATTCTTGTCTGCAACTGCGGCAAACCCGGGTGATACCGCCGCGCGCTTTCTCGGCGTTGAAGCCAACCAAATATCGGTTATCGACGAAGACACGTCGTCCCACAGCGCATCGAACCTCGTGATTGCCCGGGGGCGGGCCATTCCCCAAAGGTCCGATCAGTCCCTGAACGAGGACAGCATCGTAGTCGTCGACCAAGAAGAACAACCGGTGCGGCGCTCCGCGCTCAAGGAAGCCGCACAGGCGGCCTCCCGCGCCGTTGCGGCCGGCGCCTCGACGCTCGTGTTCAGCCGTTCCCGGGCGGGTGCGGAAACGATCAGCCAGCTGGTTCGCGAGGATCTTGCCGATCACGGATCTCCCTATAAGGATCGGGTCGCCGCATATCGCGGCGGCTACCTGCCAGAAGAACGCCGAGAACTCGAGGAAGGTCTCCGTAGCGGAGACATTCGAGCACTTGCCACGACGAATGCGCTCGAGCTCGGCATCGATATCTCGGGCCTCGACACGGTTGTCATGTCCGGGTGGCCGGGCACGCATGCTTCGTTCCGGCAGCAGATGGGCCGAGCGGGCAGGGCTTCCCAGGATGGGATTGCCGTTCTTATTGCGCGCGACGATCCTCTCGACCAGTACTTGGCCGAGAACGTTGCCGGGCTCCTTGAACAACCTGTCGAAGCTCAGGTCTTTGACCCGAGCAATCCGTACATTCTTTCGGGGCACGTGTGCGCCGCAGCTTCCGAGCTTCCGCTGACCGCCGACGACGCTCAGATCTTCGGATTCCAGACAACGGAACACTTCGATGAGCTCGTTGAAGCTGGACTGCTCACCTACCGAAGCGGGGCATGGCGCTGGAATGTGGCTCTCGGAGCCTCCGCGCACGAACTCGTTGACATTCGGGGCGGGGGAAGCGAGATTTCGATCATCGAGGGCTCCACGGGTTCGCTTCTCGGCACGGTATCGGCCGGTCAGGCAGACACCACTGTCCACCCCCAGGCTGTCTACATTCATCAGGGCTCTCCTTTCATTGTTGAGTCGCTCGACGCCGAACGAGCAATAGTTGAGCCTTATCGGGACGAGGAAATCCGTACGTTTGCCGTTGCGGAGACGGCCGTGGAAATCGTTGAGACCAAGCACGAGGTTCCCCTTAGGGATGGCGTCCTCGCATTCGGCGATGTGCTTGTCGCTTCTCGCGTGACGGGTTACGACACGAGGCGGAGCCGGGACGGTCTTTATCTCGGCCGGTCTCCGCTGGAGATGCCGTTGCGGGAGCTACCTACCCAGGCCTGCTGGTGGACGATCTCGGACGTGCGGTGTGCCGAACTCAAGCTGACTCCCGATATCCTGCCCGGTGCACTGCACGGCTTGGAGCACGCCGCAATCGGGCTGCTTCCACTTTTTGCCACCTGCGACCGGTGGGACATTGGCGGACTGTCGACCGCACTTCACGTGCAGACCGGGAATCCAACGATCATCATTCACGATGCGTCTCCGGGAGGTTCGGGGTGTGCGGAACGAGGTTTCCATGCAGCGAGGCCCTGGCTCGAGGCGACGGTAAGCCGCCTCGAGTCCTGCCCCTGCCGGGACGGGTGCCCCTCATGCATTCAGTCCCCGAAGTGTGGAAACGGAAACTCCCCGCTATCCAAGGTCGGTGCACTGATTCTCGGGCGAGCGATCGTGTCCGGCATGAGCTAGCGTGGCCCGGCCTCGGCCTCTCCCGTCATTGCCGTTCCACCGAGGATTCCCAGCCGCACTTCCGCCTGTGTGGACACGACAATCCGGTCGTTCGTAACCGTGCACGAGACCAGCTCAGCATCCCGCACCACCTCGCTTGCCACGACACAGGGGTCTCCAGTTTCGAACGGGTCATGGAGAACCTGAGCCGCAGCTAGTGCCGCAAAGTCCGCCGCACCATCCGCCCGCTGTTTTGCGTCGAAGGCGGCGGACAGCCAGCCGAGGAAGATGGCCACTGATGCAAGCACGGCGATCACGCCGAGCGATAGCACGGTGCCCGATCCTCGCTCTGGATCGTCACATCCTGGCTTCTTACTCATCGTTCGGCCTCCGCGAGCGCAGTCATGGACGACTCGGCTGTGAGGTCAAGGATCGACCAGGGGCCACCGACCGGCGCACTGACGGTTACGGTCAATGTTCTGCCGTGTTGACGGACGGTATATGACGCATCGTCACCGGCCCGATCCGCGACAAGTTCGGCAACCTCGCGGTCGCTCATCTCCATCGCGTATGCGCGGGCAGCTTCTCTTGCAGCATCGGTGACCCTCAGCTGACCTACGAGCGATACGCCAAGGCTGGCGACGAGGAAGAGGACGGCGATGACAACGGGAATTGTCATGGCCAGTTCGGCTGTGACCATTCCACGCTCGCTGTCATCTTGGTTATTCCGTTCGTCTTCCGAATCTTCCAGGGTTGGTTTTGTGATTGTCATGGTGACCTCCCGGGCCGGCCCCGAAGGGCCGGCCCGCGTTCGCTTCCTAGAAGAAGTTGAAGATGGCCTGGAAGATGTTTTCGATGGCTTCCTTGACCCAGGGCTGGTCCAAAATCCAGACGAGGAGTCCAGCAAAGGATGTGGCCGCCACCGTTCCGATGGCATATTCCGCAGTTGCCATGCCGGCTTCCGGGTCCTCCAGTGAGGCTGTCAGCTCGGTGTTTTCTTCGATGTTCTCAGCGTTCATGACTGTCCCTTTCATAGATATTGCTTTCCTTGTATCTGTGCCCGGTTGAGCACGGACCTACTTTCCCGCGGAACGCAACATCCACTCCGGGGCCGAATGGCCCTCGTGGAAGTGGCTTGTCCGTTGCAGGGTGTGGACCGATCCGTAGACTGGTGGTCATGGAACTAAGGCACATGGGCAATTCGGGTCTGACGGTCTCGGCGATCGGCCTCGGCGGCAACAATTTCGGGCGGAAGAACACGGCTACGGAGGATCTTGAGGGCACGCGCGCTCTCGTGAACGCGGCATTGGACGCGGGGATCACGATGTTCGATACCGCGGATATGTACGGCATGGAGCCTGGACTGTCGGAGACGCTTCTCGGTCAGGCTCTCGGCAAGAACCGGGACGACATTGTTCTGGCCACGAAGTTCGGCATGAACATGAAGGGCGCAAACGGCAAGGACTTCGGCGCTCGCGGTTCCCGTAGCTATATCGTTCGCGCGGCCGAAGCATCGCTTCGGAGGCTGGGAACGGACTACATTGATCTGTTCTACTACCACACGGTTGACGAAAATACGCCGTTTGAGGAGACCCTCGCGGCCCTCGATGACCTGGTCACGTCGGGCAAGGTTCGTTACATCGGTCATTCGAACATGACGGGCTGGCAGATTGCCCACGCCGACCACCTGGCTCGGGAGCTCGGTACGGAACGGTTCATTGCGTCCCAGAACAACTTCAATCTCCTGGACCGACGAGCAGAGCTTGAAGTACTGCCTGCCGCAGCCCATTTTGGTCTCGGCGTTGTTCCCTACTATCCGCTCGCCAACGGTCTCCTGACCGGCAAGTACACGGATGGCAAGGCCCCCGACGGGTCGCGACTCGATGTGGTTAAACCGCAGCTCATGGAGACCACCGACTTCGATCAGTTGAAGGAGTTCCGGGAGTTTGCTCAAGCACGCGACCTGACCGAGCTAAATGTTGCCTTCGCTTTCCTCCTGGCTTCCTACCCCGTTGCATCGGTGATCGCCGGAGCGACAAGACCGGACCAGATTACCGCCAATGCGAAGGCGGCCTCCTGGGTTCCCACCGAGGACGATCTTGAGGAGCTCAGCGAGATCTTCCCGCCCCCGCCAAAGGTCGCGCTCTTCTAGAACACGTCACCCCTAGCCTCCGAGGACTGTCATCCCGAGCGAAATGATGATCGGGGCGACTCCGAGGAGGAAGAAGGCAGGCAGGAAGCAGAGACCAAGTGGGAGGACAAGCCGCACGCCAAGACGGGCGGCTGCCTCCTGGGAGTCTTTGAGACGCCTGGCACGCACCGCGGAAGCGGCCCGGCGGAGCATAATTGTGGGTGGGGCACCATCAACCCAGGCTGGTTCAAGGGCCTTCGACAGTCTGGTGAGCCTCCCCGATCTGCCTTCCCATGCCTCATCCCATCCCGCTCCCATGAGGAGTGACCGGGCCGCGCTCTTCGCGTCCTCCGCTTCCGGTCCGGGCGGCAAGCACCGACCAAGCGCCCGGAGGGCCGACGGGATTGAGGAGCCGGAGACAACGAGTGCAGTTGTCAGGTCGATGACCATGGCCTCATCGATTGGCTGTAGCTTCGGCGGTGGAAGCGGCTTTTGTTTAGGTAGCCGCCTGCCGGGTAGCGCCAGGAGCACGACAAGAAGGATGCAGACAACAACGATCACGGTTGCCTGCCAATCGCCCCGTCGGTCTGCGCCGTACGGACGAGCCTGCGGACAATGATGACTCCCGCAATCTCGAAGCAGATTCCGAGGATTAGGAAGACCCGCCCAAGGGCTGAGCCGAGGAGGAACCCGACCGGGTCAACTCCCATCATGAACCCCAGCCCAATCCCAATGATGGGAAGCCAGGCCAACATCGTGGCCGTCGACTGGGGCCCTCTTAGCGCAATCTCCCGGGCAGCTTGCGCCTCCCCCGCCTCGGTCAACCCCTCGGCACACTCATCGAGCACATCAGCCATGGGAGCACCTGTTTCCCAGGTCAATCGTGTCGCCGCCAGCAAGGAAGGCAGTGCAATTCTCGTGACGTGAGTGATTCGGGGAGCTCCGGTCAGGAACGCTCGGACGCGGTCCGCCGGGCCGGACTGCCTGTCCAGCTCGGTGAGGATCCGCGGTGTCCCCCGTCGGTCAAGAACGGGTTGGCGGACGGGTAGTCCGGTACGTTCCAGGGACACCTGCCAGGCTTTTTCCACTCCCATGCCGGCCCGTAGCCGCGTAGCCACTTCGGAGGCGAGAACCCCCAAATCAATATCGTGACGCTTCGGGAGCGTAGGAAGCTTCCTGCGGGAAATTTGTCGTTGCTGACGCGGCTTCGGCAGGCGGCGGGCCGGGCCTGCAGCGATGATAGCTACCGCGAGAACCAACCCGATGATGACACTCACGGTATGAGGTCCTTGTCCAGACCAAGCCGCTCGCTGAGCCGGTCCCAGGCTGGCCCACGTTCGGGAACCCCGTCAACCATGCGCAGAGCTGCGGTAGACACGAGCCGTTGGCTCGTGCGTGTGAGAACGGAGATGTGGTCAACCTTCCGCCCCCGGGGTGTCCTCTTGATGTGGACGACGGCGTCAAGGGCCGCAGATGCCTGGGCTGCGACCGTCTGCTCCGACATTCCTGCAAGTGCACCAAGCGCAACGAGGCGCGCCGGCACGTCCTGCGCGGCATTGGCGTGGATCGTTGCCCAGCCGCCCTCGTGCCCGGTATTGAGGGCCGCGAGGACGTCGCGCACTTCCGCACCGCGACACTCTCCGAGAACAAGACGATCGGGTCTCATACGCATGGCGGCACGAACCAGGTCACTCATCGACACTTCACCCGCACCCTGCACGTTTGCGTGCCGCACTTGGAGGTGAATGCAGTGGGGATGGGTGGGCCGTAGCTCGGCCGACTCCTCAATAACGATGATTCGTTCTTCGTGGGGAACGAGGCCAAGAAGCGCCGCGAGCAGTGTTGTCTTTCCCGAGCCCGTGGCACCCGAAATCATGACGTTGGCTCGCTGGTTGACCATGGCGGTAAGGACTGCGGCGACCGTTGGGTCAACGGTTCCAAATTCGCCCAGGCCCTCGAGCGTAAGGGCAACGGATCTCTGGGTTCGTAGGGAGATGAGGGTGCCTTCGGCGGCGAGTGGCGGCAGGACCGCATGGAGCCGCACGCCGTTCGGGAAGGTACCGTCGACAATTGGGGAGGCATCATCGAGCCGCTGCCCACATCGGGCAGCGAGCCGCACAGCTAGTTTCCTGACCTCTTCATCATCATCCAGCTCTGCCGCACTTTCGTGGACCTGTTGAAGCCCGTTACCTCGGTCAACCCATACGCCTTTCGTTCCGTTAACGAGAACGTCGGTGACACTGAGGTCTTCGAGCAGGGGCTGAAGAACGGGGCCCGCTCCTTCAAGCTGTTGGAGGATGCCCTGGCCAAGCGATGCCACGGAAGCAATGGAAATAGCGCCCGGTACGGCACTGGCAATGACGGTGCCGATGGGGTCCCCGCCGACAACTGCGGCGCGGGCCTGCGCCAGGTCCGCGGCTTTCACGATGCCACCCTGGTCGCGATGCGTCGAATATCGCGGGACGAACCGGATCTAAGCCGGTCACCCGGTGTCATGCCGTGGGAAATATCCCCGTCGAAGGTTCTCTCAAATCTCAGGGGAACCGCTTCCGGACCGAGCTGGTGAGCCGCGTCCTCGGCTTGCCCGATGCTTTTCACCCCGGCAATAACAAGGGTGAACGACATTGTTTCCGGCAGGAGTGAGAGCACCCGCTCCGCGGCTGCCAGGCTCAGAATATCCGCCCGAGTGACAAGGACGAGGTGGTCAAGCCAACCGAGGAGTTCCGCTGTCAGCCCGTGACGGAGGATGGCATGTCGTGGTAAATCAACTATGGTGACGGCACTGATCTGTGCGACCGCGGAGGCAACAAGCACCCCGGTGCGATCCGCGGTTGGCACACCGCCGCGTTGATCACCGCTCAACACCCGAACTTTCTTCCATTCGGGGAGTGATTCCACGAGCCTGCCGGGAAGAAGTGTCCCAGTTTCTCGTGCCACATCCGCCCATCGTTTGCCGGTCTCCGGGAGGCTGAGCAGGACACCGTAGCCGGGCGAGAGCGGATCAAGGTCAACCAGGCTCGCACTACCGTCGAGGGCGAGCTCTCTTGCCAACATTGCCGATAGTACTGTTGCTCCCGCTCCCCCGTGGGCACCGATCACTCCGACGATGATTCCTCGCTGGGTCGCTCCGGCGGCCACAAATAGTTCGAGAAGGTCGCCAGGCTGGGTTCTCGGGTTCACCACCACGTGCTGTCCGGCGAATTCGGGCTGGAACAGCTCATTGAACCTCGCGCTGACTGCCCGAGGGTCCCCGGGTTCTTGGACGAGAGTGAGAATCGCGGGCGGAGCATCACCGCCAGGTGGCGCGGTCGAAGTATCGACGCCGGCCACCGTGGCGAGCCGTTCAATGTCGGTAATCAGATCGGTCGACGAGGCCCTGATGAGCACAGTCGTCAGGGGCTGCGTCCGAATCCTGCGGTGTGAGACCTTGTCGTTCATACCCCCGAGTCTGCTCCGACACCCCGTGAGGCTCTGTTCCCTTCAGGTCATCCTGTGGATGAATTCAGTCAACGAGGGGATCAGTACGCCCGGCAAGAACCGATTGGGAAATCCGCAAGGATTCACTCATCGCATCAACGTAGACGTCGGCAACGGCACCAATCCACGCATCCATTCCTTCCTGTGTTCCTGCTCTGTAAAGAGCAATCTGGCTTTCGAGCGAGTCAAGGTTAAGTACAGCGGTTCCCGTTGGTTCGAAACCGCGCACTGTTCCGAGCCACCTGATAAACGAATCCCTGATCGTCCGGTCAGCATCGACCGATAGCGGTTGCATGATCCATTGGCCGGCAAGCACGGAGAGGACAATGAGGCCGGGAGCATTTGCTTCGGCGCCTTCGATGATGAGCTCCTGCTTTGCAGCGTCTTCCTCGGAGAGGATCCCAGCTTCTTCCCTGACGTCGTCTTGGGGATCAGTTGAGCCCGCGTCTCGGTGCAGGCTCGCGAGCATGGCCCGGACCGGACGGTGCGAGGGCGGGGCAAGATCCTTCGTATTAAGCGGAGGCATTTCGGCAACAGCGTCACTGTGGCATCGCCAGGAGGCCGCCGCGACCCTGACTTCCGGTTCACCCTGCCAGGCAACCTGCTCCCGCAGTGTCTTTGCCGTGACATCGATGCCGGACCTGCGGCAGTCGGCAAGAACCCAGCGGATACTCGATTCTGTCCTGGCACCTTCCCAGCCTCGGCGGAGCCCCGTCGAGAATCTAACGGACCTGATGGCTTGGGAAACTCGTGCCGCACCGGCGCTAGCTTCGGGCAGTTTGCCAAGTGTCTTCAGCGCTGTGACCAGGGGAGTATCTGCCGAATCCATAAACCCAACGGTATGTCGACGGGCGCGTGTTCCACAAAAATGCGCCAGATTCGGTATAGCGTCGACTTATACCGACTAGGAGGCCACAGTGTCGACACCAACCGATCCTTATTCCCGACCGGACCGCGAGGACGGCCACGACGATATTCTCGATCCGCTTCCCGAGGAGCGCGAGGAACGCAATATCGCCGAGCCCTCTGACACTCCGGCACACGAGGCGCCCGCTGACGCGCCCGTGAACAACGACGAGGCCCTCACTCCGCCTCCGTCAGACGACTCCCCCGCTTTCCGCAACGCTTCCCGTTTCGACAGCGAGCCGGCACAGAACCAGCCGACGCAGGACGGGCCAATTCCTTCGAACCCGCACGAGGGCGAAGCTTCCGTGGCTGATGATCCGGAGTTCACCGAGTCTGAAACTGAGTCCACCAGGTCGTGGACGCCCTCGTTCGATGATGATGTAGATGAACCTGCTGGAGCAAAGCCTTCCGAGGATAACCTCACCCGGGAAACCCCGGAGGACAGGGCGGCCGCACGCGAACGCTGGGAACGCGAGTTCGGCAACGTCGATACCACGCCACGCTCCGAGGACGACACGGTGATTGCGGGCAATGACCCGGCAACCGATGCCACTGCAGTTCGTAGCCCAGCAGCTACCGATCAGACTGTCATGACGCCTCCCGTCGCGGCCCCGGCAGGAGCTAACTACCCGAACCGCACATCGGTGTTTAACCGGGTCGGTGTAGAAAACGTAGCTTCGTCGCCCTCGACGATCGCCACTCCTCCCGAGACTGTCGCGCCCCGCCACGACACGAACGGTTTCCGGTTCCAGGAGCCGATCCCCGAAGAGCCGCGCGGCCGCGGATGGGCGCACGTTGGCGTGTTCTTCGCGACCCTGATCGTTGCGCCACTGGCCTGGTATCTCGTTGCCGATTCCGGGGTTCGCCTTGTCGGCCTCGAAGATTCTGCCTGGAACACGGGAACCGTGGATTGGCTCGTCGTCCTCGAGCTTCTTGGCGCACTCCTCTGCCTCGCTGTTCTCTGGTACCTGGCCAGCTTCTCCTCCGTTGGAGCAATCGTTATCGGCCTGATCATTGCGATCGCCGGTGCCATTGCGATTTTCGCTCCGGCTTTTGCTCAGGATCTTCTGACCGGATCCGCGATGCGTAACTTCTCGGAGATCAGCGACTTCACCGGCAACGTTGCCTACCACCTGACAAACGATGCGGCGTCTGGCAGGCTCACGGTTTACGGATTCGTTCTGTTCATGACCGGAATCGTCTCCCATTCCGCCCGCCGGTTCGGAACAGACCGGGGAGATGTCACCGGCCGCCGAGCCGTTCTCCTGTCGAGGAACCCAAACTCCTAGGCTATTCTCGGAGGTATACCAGTGCGGGTGCGGGCTCTGCCTGCACCCGCAACAACTATGAGGAGAATCGTGCCTGTCGACAATTCGTGCGTGACACTGCCGGGCCCCTGGCAGCATCGCCTCGTTCGGGCGAGTGGCGCCCAGTTCCACGTGGCCCAGGCGGGCACCCTGAAAGAAGACAGGCCTCTTATCCTTCTCATCCACGGCTTCCCTGAGTACTGGTACGCGTGGCGTCACCAGATCCCGGCTCTCGCCGAAGCCGGCTACGCGGTTGCGGCCATGGATGTTCGCGGCGCGGGCGGAAGCGACCGCACCCGGCACACGTTCGATACCCCCACTCTGGCTAACGATGTCATTGGTGTGATCCGCGCTGTGGGAGCCTCAAAAGCGATTCTGGTCGGTACCGGCTCCGGCGGTGCGCTGGCCTGGTCCGCGGCCTCACTTGCTCCGAGCCTGATCGCAGGAGTAGCCACGATCTCGGCACCCCATCCCGTTGACACGTTCCGGCTCGGTCTTCACGTCACGTTCCGCACGTGGCGCCACTACCTATCGGCGTTCCTCCCCCAGCTTGCCGAGAAGAGCCTGACCAGCCGCGACAAACTGAAGAAGCTTCTTGCCGCGGTGTCCGCACCCGGCAACCGGGGTGCAGTCGAAGCTGTCGACTACTATTCGCAGGCCCTCCAGCTTCCCAATGCCGCAAAGACGCAACTCCAACAGCTTCAGTGGACGTGGGGTATGACGCGGCGTCCCTCGGGCCGCAAGCACCTCGATAAGCTCTCGAGCCCGCTAAACATCCCGGTCCTCACTGTCCGTGGCGATCTCGATCCGCTCCTGCCCACCAGGGCTTGGGCCAGCACGAAGAAGCATGTAGCCGCCGACTACCGCCACGTTGTCCTTCCGGACACGGGCTACCTCGCGCACGAGGAGAACCCCGACGAGATCAACCGGCTGCTACTCGAGTTTCTCGCCGAGCACGCCTCCTAGCAGAACGCCGCACTGCGCTCGTTGTCAGGCCCCGCTGAACCTACTTCAGCCCATCCACCCGCACCCTAGGTAAGCGGGTATGAGGGGCACAGGTCAGCGATCGGGCACACTTCACATGCTGGCTTACGAGAGTGGCAGATCCTTCGCCCATGGAATATCAGCCGGTGACAGGCCATGGTCCACTCCTCTTCGGGAAGCAGTTCGGCAATGTCGGCTTCTACCTTGACCGGATCTTCATTTCTCGACCAACCCAGTCGCCTAGCCAGGCGACCCACATGCGTATCGACCGTGATTCCAGGTATTCCGAACGCATTACCGAGAACCACGTTCGCGGTCTTCCTACCAACTCCGGGAAGACCGATCAGCCTCTTCTGATCGGCGGGGACTTCCCTGTCGTACCGTTCGGTCAGCGCCTGCCCCATGCCGATCAGCGACTTGGCTTTCGCACGGAAGAACCCCAGGGGTCGGAGGATGTCTTCCATTTCTTCCCTGTCTGCCTCCGCATAATCCAGCGCAGTCGGATAACGATCAAACAGCTCCGGAGTCACCGAGTTCACCCGCACATCCGTCGTCTGTGCAGACAGCACGGTGGCAACAAGTAACTCGAGAGGGGTACGGTAGTCCAGTTCACATCGAGCATCGGGATAGTACCTGGTCAGAGCCTCGTTCACTGCCACTGCCTGTTCTATCCGAGCGGATTTTGAACGTGGCCTGGGAGGGAACTTCTTCTTCTGGACCGTCATAATCCATATTATGCCCCTTGTCACATAGGATAGTCTTATCCATGACCTGCCAATGCCAGTCGGTCGGCTCGGCAACGCTAGACATATTTGAAAGGTAGAAAGCATTGGAGACAAGCATCATCGCTTCGGTTCCGCTCTTTGCGGGCCTGTCGGAGGAGGATCAGGCAAAGCTCACCGAGCTCATGTCTGAGGAAACGCTCCGCCGCGGCGAGTCCCTCTTCCACGAGGGCGACTCCGGAGACAACCTGTTCATCATTGTCGACGGCAAGATCAAGCTCGGCCACGCCTCTGACGATGGTCGTGAGAACCTCATCGCCATCCTTGGCCCCCGTGAGATCATCGGCGAGCTATCGCTGTTTGACCTGGGCAAGCGCTCGACCTCGGCCACCGCCGTTGCTCCGACCACGCTCCTGTCACTCTCCCACGAGGACCTCATGGGCTTTATCGACACCAACCCAGACATGGCTAAGCACATGCTCCGCCAGCTCGCGCAGCGCCTGCGCCGCACGAATGAGCTCATGGCTGACCTCGTGTTCGCAGACGTGCCCGGCCGTGTCGCCAAGGCACTCCTTGATCTTGCCTCTCGCTTTGGTGAGCGGACCCAGGAGGGCGTCTACGTCGCCCACGACCTCACGCAGGAAGAGATCGCCCACCTGGTTGGCGCTTCCCGCGAGACCGTCAACAAGTCCCTTGCTGACTTCGTTTCCCGCGGCTGGATCCGCCTCGAGGGACGCGCTGTCACCCTTATCGAGATCGGACGCCTCGAGAAGCGGGCTTCGTAGATCTCACGGCCCGTAGCTACTGACAGTTACGGGATCCAGACCATAAAGAATGCGGCGGGGAAATCCCCGCCGCATTCCGCCTTTCGGCTAACTTTTAACCTTGGCATGGCCACACGGTGCCTAGACTAAAAGGGTTCAGTTAGTCATTTCGCGATTTCACGATCTGACACGTTATCTCTATTTCTACCGGAACGTTCATAGGTAGCGCAGCAACTCCAACGGCTGAACGGGTGTGCTTCCCGCCCTGCCCGAAGATTTCGCCAAGAAGCTCCGATGCTCCGTTGACGACCTTGGGCTGGTCATAGAAGTCGGGCGCCGATGCTACGAAGCCGGTGACGTGAATGATCGAGGCGATCGAATCAATCCCGCCTGTTGTCTGCGCAACTGCCGCCAGTGCGTTGAGTGCACATGCCCTGGCCGCCTCGTAGGCATCGTCGAGGGATACCTCGGCGCCAACCTTCCCGACGGTCTTGATCTCGCCGTCAACGAAGGGGAGCTGCCCCGAGCTACGCGCAACGTTCCCGATCATCTTCGAAGGAACGTAAGCCGCGAGCGGCTTCGCGACCGGAGGCAACACGAGCCCCAGTTCTGCGAGGCGGCGGCTTGGTACAGTCACTCAAGACTCCTTTGGACGCTTGAAGTAAGCGATAACGTTTTCGGTCCCGGCAGGCCCGGGGGTGATTGTCACAAGTTCCCAGCCCTGACTTCCGAAGTTATCAAGAATGGTCTTCGTGTTGTGGATGAGAAGCGGTGCAGTCAAGTATTCCCATTTGGTCATGCTTGGATTCTACCGAACAACCTCATCCGACGCTCTATCGATTACTAAATCTGGGAATTCGTCCGGCCCGAAGCTCCACAGAGATGGGATCTTGCGAGGTGTGCAGACGTTTATACCAGTTCTGCTCGTTCGGGAATCGACGCTGGAGTGCACGACGCTCCCGTTCGGTGAGGCCACCCCAAACTCCGTATGTTGTGTTCGAGTCCAATGCATCCGACAGGCATTCCAACCTGACCGGGCAACTAAAGCAGACTTGCCGAACCTGTCTCTGTGCGGCACCCCGGACGAAAAGACTGTCCGGATCCACGTTTGAGCACGCGGCTTGCGCGGCCCAGGTCTGTCCTTCTAACAAAAGAGACATTTGCGCTCCTTCACCCGAGGCTTCCTCGACTCTGGCGATTATTTTGTTTGACATGACGACTGTCACCTACCTTTTCAATATATCTGTTTACCTGGGAAAATGCGAAATGCGATATTAATTTATGAAAAAGAGGACGCAGAATCTGGTAATGAGGCAGGCTTTTTGCGTTTTCGGTTACTCGAACCAGACAACGCCGGACTCAGCGCCTAAACTCGTAACCATGCCGAGCTCACAGAAGGCCCCCGGGGCCGCTCCCGGAAAGATCGTCGCGGCGCTCCTTGCATTCCTGCTTGCGTGCACCGCAGGAGGTATTGCCCTCGCCGGTCTTGCCATGCCCATCGTGGCAGCAACGGGAACGGTCACGACGGCCACGACATCCCTGTTTGATGACCTGCCGACCGAGCTGACGTTCACGGAACCTTCCGAGCAGTCAGTCATTCTCGCTTCCGACGGGTCGGAATTAGCCCGTTTTTACGCGGAGAACCGCGTCGTGGTCGGCTCGGAAGACATCTCTCAGCACCTCAAGGACGCTGTTGTCGCGATTGAGGATGAACGGTTCTACGAGCACAACGGCATTGACCCGCAGGGCCTGATTGGCGCCGCGTTCAACAACTTCACCGGTGGTGAGCTCGCCGGTGGTTCCACGATCACCCAGCAGTACGTCAAGAACCTCCTAATCGAGGAGGGTCGTAACTCGAACGATCCGGAGCTGATTGCGGCAGCGACGGAGCGGACGATCGCCCGTAAGCTCTCCGAGGCTCGGACCGCCATGGCGATCGAGAAGCAGTTGACGAAGGACGAAATCCTCACCGGCTATATCAACATCGCCATGTTCGGCCCCTCCCAGTACGGCGCCGAGGCAGCATCGCAGTTCTTCTTCTCCGTTCCCGCGAAGGACCTATCCATTCCGCAGGCCGCAATGCTTGCCGGCATCACGCAGTCACCGGGCCGTTGGAACCCGCTGACGAACCCGGATCAGGCGAAGAACAGGCGTGACACGGTGCTCGCGAAAATGTACGAGCTGGGCTACATCAACGAACAGGAGTTCCGCGAGGCCGTAGCCCTGTCGATCGATGACATGCTCGATATTTCTACCCCGACAAACGGTTGTGAGTCGGCGGGAATCTCGGTCTACTTCTGCGAATACGTCGTCAAGGACCTGCTGGCTTCCGAGTCCTGGGGTGAGTCCCAGGAGGACCGCCTCAATCTGCTGTACCGCGGCGGTCTCGTCATTCACACGACTCTTGACCCCGTCAAGCAGCGCGCGGCCTACGAGTCCGTTATCCAACACATCCCGGTCAACGACCCCTCGGGTGTCGAGATGGCGATGTCATCCGTTGAGCCCGGCACGGGCAAGATCGTCTCCATGGTTCAGAACACGAACTACGGCACCGCCTCGCCCGAGGATCCGAACGCAACAACGGTTAATCTCAACGTTGGCACCGACCGCGGCGGCGGCTTCGGCTTCCAGTCCGGCTCAACTTTCAAGGTGTACACGCTGATCGAATGGATCCGTTCGGGACGTAGCGTGCAGGAACGCGTTGACGCGTCTCGCGACACCTATTCGAGGGATGACTTCACAATCTCGTGCGCCCCAGATCTTGCCGATGATTACAATCCGTCGAACATTGAGGGCATTGGTTCGGGCATGATGACCGTCCTGGAATCGACAACTCGCTCGGTGAACCTGTCGTTCATTGATATGGCGACGCAGCTGGACCTGTGCAATATCACGGGTGTTGCGGAGCAGATGGGTGTGCGGAGCGGTAGCGGCGATCCTCTTATGCCGCGCCCCTCCTCCGTCCTTGGCTCGAACAACGTGACCCCGCTGTCCACTGCCAACTCGATGGCTACGCTCTCCTCCGGCGGCATCATGTGCGAGCCCATGTCGTTCACAAAGATCGAGAACCAGGACGGCGAGGTTATCGCCGAACTTCAGCCGTCCTGCAGCCGCGCACTCGAGGAGGACGTGGCCGACACGACCACCGAGGTACTCCAGACGGTCGTGGCTGACGGTGGTACGGGCTTCCGTGCGCAGATCCCGGGCCACGAGGCTGCCGGCAAGACCGGTACCGCCAACATGGACTACCACGCCTGGTTTATGGGATATACAACCCAGGAGGCCACCGCGGTGTGGCTTGGTCACATGGAGGGGAACATTTCGATGTTCTACACCACCATTAACGGCCAATACAACGTCGAAGTTTATGGCGGCCTGTACCCGGCCATGGTGTTCTCCACCTACCACACGAGAGTCCTCGAGGGCGTCGAGCCCGTCCCCTTCGACCTTCAAACAACCGAAGGTAGTGACGAAAGCGGCGCAACAATCCTCCCGCAGGGCCGGGACAATCCGGCAATCCGCCAGACACAGCAACCCGCTCCGGCACCGCAACCCGAGCCTGAGCCTGAGCCTGCCGAACCCACCCCGGATCCGACGACGGAACCGGAGGAAGTGCCGACCGATAATGGCACAACTGAGGCACCCGCACCGACAAGCCCGGAGCCACCCACTCCACCGAGCCCCGAACCACCTCCCGGACAGACCGAGGGGGAGAATCCCGGTCAGGGGAACCCCGGTAGTGGAGACACCGGGGGCGACGAATGATCCGCAGTATCGCCACCGTCACGGGCCTTGGCGTAGGCATTGGTGCAGGAGTTGCCGGATGGTCACTGTGGGAAGCCCGTAGCTTCCAACGGTCCTTCCACCACCTCAATATCCTCCCTGACGGCATGGAGCCGATGAGGATCCTCAACATTTCCGACATTCACCTCATGCCCGGGGATGAGAAAAAGGTGGAGTTCCTTCGCGACCTTGCCGACCTCAAGCCGGATGCCGTGTTCTTCACCGGCGATCAGCTGTCATCCACAAAGTCCCTCCCATCACTTTTGCGTGCCCTGCAACCCCTCAACGGGATCCCGGGAGCCTTCGTGTTTGGTTCCCACGACTATCACGCACCGGTCTGGAAGAACCCACTCAGCTACGTTCTGCCGTTCCTCGGTGGACCCGAGAAGGACCCGGAGGACCTCCCCCACGCCGCGATGGCGGAAGCGTTCCGCGACTTCGGCTGGACCGATATGCGCAACACTCGGTCGTCGATCCAGGTAAACAACCAAAAGATTCAGCTTGTTGGCGTGGACGACCCGCACATCGATCTCGACGAATACCCGGCTCCCAAGGAGCAGGAGGGCTTCACAATCGGCCTAACGCATGCCCCGTACACTCGGGTCCTTAACGCTATGGAGGCGGACAGCGTCACACTTGCCCTCGCGGGTCATACTCACGGCGGTCAGGTCTGCGTCCCTGGCTACGGTGCTCTTATCACCAACTGCGATCTCGACACCGCGCATGTTGCCGGAGTCTTCGGCTGGCCTGCAATCGCGCAGGAAAAGACAATGACCGTAGCAATCTCCCGCGGGCTGGGAACCTCCCCGTACGCGCCGTTCCGTCTGGCCTGCCGACCAGAGGTTCAAATCATCGACCTGGCGTGACCAAGTAGTCACAACCGATCCAGCCCCCTGTTTTTCGTTCGCACGCCGGATTCGGTATCATGGATGAGTTGCACGGGGTGTGGCGCAGCTTGGTAGCGCGCTTCGTTCGGGACGAAGAGGTCGCAGGTTCAAATCCTGTCACCCCGACCAGAGAAGGATGCTGGTATCTCAGTTGAGGTACCAGCATCCTTGTTTTATGGCGGACTACTTCCGTAACTGCCGAGGCTTACCGCAGTAGGGCACCAAGCGAGATCCGATACCCCGCGAACATGACGGCCCGGAGAAGCGGGTTCAGGATCGACCATCGTCCGCCACGAATATTCTGATCCCATCCCACAACGCATCCACCCTCCGTAGCTGTGACCGCAAATCGGATCGTGCCGAGGAGAACGGGGCCTTCTTTAATGATTGTCCCGCGGGCATGATCTTCCCTCACATCCACATCGGCGATCACCATCGTGTCGTCGAAGCGAATCGGGCCAACGGTCGTCGTGGCTACAATCCGCCGACCATCGCGTTTCACGGTCGTGAACGGCACCCGATGCCCCTCGGCTGTGACGATCCTGCGGACGGCCTCCTGCATGTCAAGGGGCGAGCGAATGGTAAATCTAGCCATCATGCGCCCGGCTTAACCCAGATGTGGAGCAGGTACCCGTAGCTGAGGCCGGTGCGTTCGGGATGCTCGGCAAGCCAGTTCTCGGCGACCTCGGATGGGAATTCGAGCCGAATAACCGACTCGAGATCGCTCCGTGATTGAAACTCCCAGGAGCTCATAATGGCACGGGTCTCGGCTCCCTGCTCAGTCCACCACTGCCTGGTGTACGTATTCTCGCCCTGTCTCTCAGCCGCAACACTGACCTTGAGTAGCTTCGCAAACTCCCCTCGCACGGTGTCGTTATCGATCACGACGAGGGTGCCTCCCGGGCGGAGAACACGAGCGACCTCACGTAGGCCCGGGGACACATCGTATGTGGGGTGTGGGAAAAAGTAGGCGAACCGGGCGTGCACAACGTCAACCGAGTCATCGGCAAGGGGAATGTGCTCGGCCGAACCGTGAAGGATCTTTGCTTTCGAGTCGCGACCACGAGCTATATCCAGGAGCGTCTCATCGGGCTCAACACCGTACAGCTCAGCAGCGTCGGAGTATTTTGGGAGCCACCAACCCGCCCCACATCCCAGATCAACCAGGGACTTATCTGTCCAGGGTGCTGCCTCAACGAGGGCCCGCCACAGGGTCCCTTCCGGATCGATCCCCTCATTCTCAATGTCGTACACACCGGGATTAACCGCCTGGTTACCCGAGGGGATGAAATCATCAAAAGCCATAGGCTAAACACTCCTCGGCGCGCGACATCCTGTCAATGTGGAGAAACTGAATTCACGCACCCAGCGGGCAAACCACGGATTCTCTGGCCGCGCACGCTGGCACTAAGTGGGCCCATGGCACAGGTGTGACACGGGCCCACTGCCGCTGGTGAGAAATCCCGGGCGGCAATACCTAGCTTGCAGCCGTCGTGCTTAGGCTACTTGGATGCTGCTTCGGCAAAAACTTCGACAATACCGCGGTTGAACGCGTCAAGGTCTCGAGGGCTTCTGCTGGACAGCAGGTTGCCGTCGCGGTGGAATTCTTCATCCACCCAGGTTGCCCCGGCGTTCTCGAGATCCTTCCGGATCCGTGGTGTGGACGTCAGCGTGCGACCGGCAATAACCTCGGCGTCGATCATGATCCACGCACCGTGGCAGATCGGGGCGACGGGCTTGCCATCCTCCACAAATGCTCGGACGAAGTCCTGCGCCTTCTCGTTCGTCCTGATCTTGTCGGAGTTCAGCGTTCCTCCGGGCAGGACGAGTGCAAGATAGTCAGCAGGCTTCGCGTCGTCGAGGGTGACATCGACGGTGAAATCATCGCCGTAGTCCCAGTCGTGAATCATTGCGGTAATAGTGCCCGCCTCTTCACTGACCAGTACCGGCTGACCGCCCGCTTCAAGGACTGCCTTCCACGGTTCCGTCAGTTCTGGCTGCTCCACTCCGCGCTTGCAGAGGAATGCGATCTTGTGGCCTGCGAGTTCGTTCGACATGATGACTTCCCTTCTCGTAGTCTCGCCTCCAGCCTGGTGGCCAGACTGTCTGTAGCCAAGGAAATCAGCGGACGATGAACACTCTTTTACGTGTTGGGCAAAACCTCATCACGGAAATACACAGGAATGGAGCATCGTCGAGCCCTCTGCCGAAACATGTTTCTACCATCCGCCCATCGGGTGGCAGGTTGAGCAGAAGTCACGAATTTGGTGCCCTGTAGGCGTCGCGAAAACGCTTGGCTGGTCAGATGGGGCGGACGGCACACGCCGTGTAACTCGCCATGCTCCCGAAAGAAACACTATGCTTCATTAGGGCTCCCCCGTAAACGACTACGTGGAATTGAGCGAAGATGACTGACATGTCCGTGGGCTTTGATAGCGCGAAATATATCGAACTCCAGTCCCAGCACATCGCTGAACGGCACAGGAGCATCGGCGGAAAGCTCTATTTGGAGATGGGTGGAAAGCTGTTCGACGACAATCATGCGTCGAGGGTTCTTCCCGGGTTCACTCCCGACAATAAGATCACCATGCTGGAGCGCATGAAGGACGAAGTTGAAATCATCATCGTCCTCAACGCCAACGACATTGCACGGCAAAAGGTCCGGGCCGATCTTGGCATCACCTATGAAGAGGACGTTCTGCGGCTCGTTGACGTATTCCGCGAGCGCGGCTTCCTCGTTGAGAATATCGCGCTGACGCAAATGGCGGATGATAACCAGTCGGCCCGAGCGTTCCGTTCACGCTTGCAGCGCCTCGGTTTCAAGGTCAGCCGCCACCGGACAATCAAGGGTTATCCCGCTAATCCGGATCTTGTTGTGTCAAAGGACGGATTCGGGAAGAACGACTATATCGAGACAACCCGCGACCTCATCGTTGTCACCGCACCGGGCCCGGGCTCCGGCAAGCTCGCCACGTGCCTGTCTCAGCTCTACCACGATCACCAAAGGGGCTTGAAGTCCGGGTACGCAAAGTTTGAGACGTTCCCCGTATGGAACCTACCTCTCGACCATCCCGTGAACCTCGCATACGAGTCGGCTACTGCCGACCTTGATGACGTCAACATGATCGATCCCTACCACCTGTCTGCATACGGGGAGCAGGCGATCAACTACAACCGCGATGTTGAGGTTTTCCCGCTCCTATCCAGGTTGCTGGAAGTGATCCTTGGGGAGTCTCCGTACAAGTCGCCGACCGACATGGGTGTGAACATGGTCGGCCACTGCATCAGTGACGATGAGGCGTGCAGACAGGCGGCGAAGGAAGAAATTATCCGCCGCTACTATAAGACGCTTGTTAACGAGACCCGGAACGATCTGGAGTCTGAAGAGTCCGATCGTATTGCGATCGTCATGGGCAAGCTTGGGATCAGCCGCCTGGATCGAGCCGTTGTCGAGCCTGCGCTGAAGATCGAGAAGAAAACGAAGAATCCCGCAGCCGCGATCGAGCTTGCTGACGGCACGATCGTGACTGGCAAAACTTCCGAGCTGCTTGGATGTTCGTCTGCAATGCTCCTGAACGCGCTCAAGGTCCTTGCCGGCATTCACGATAAGGTGCAGCTCCTCTCCCCCAAAGCAATCAAGCCAATTCAGGATCTTAAGACAAAGCATCTGGGGAGCCAGAACCCGCGCCTGCACATGGACGAAGTGCTCATTGCCCTGTCGGTCTCTGCGGCCACTAGCACTCAGGCGCAGGAAGCTCTTGCTCAGCTGAGGAACTTGCGGGACTGCGATGTTCATACGACAACGATTCTTGGATCCGTTGACGAAGGCATTTTCCGCAACCTGGGTGTGCGGGTCACATCTGAGCCCGTCTATCAGGTCAAAAAGCTTTACCGGAAGCGATAATGGCCCGATCGAGAGGCATTGCACCCTATACGGACACTTCCATACCTTTATCTCTGGATATTCATCACTAAGATATAGGGCGTAACACCTAGCTTTGGGGTTGCTCGCAATCTTCTTGCTTACCGAGCACCCGGATCGGATTCTCCATGTCGTATAACCCCTCGGGCACACCGTGGTGGCGAGACCGACCCTATTTGGTGTGGGGATTCGCCGTTGCAATACTCATCGGGATAGTCAGCGTAGCCACCATCAGTATCGTCAACAGTGACGAACCACCCACGGGTGAACTGCGTACCTTCGATTTCTCCTCAACTGACGAAACCGAGCCCCCGACCGAGCCGGAGGAGACAACGGACGAGGAAACGACCGAGGAAGAAACCACGGACGCTCCGTCAACCGATCCTGCTGAGACAGAGGAACCGAGCGAACCTGAAATAAGCGAGGTACTGGAGCCGTCCACACCCGAGCTCGCCGAGCCGTCAACAACCGAATGGGTTGCGCCCCCTGCCCAGCCGACCCCTGCTCCCGTCCGCCCGGTACCGGTCAATCCAGCTCCGGTACAGCCGACACCCACGCCAACGCCGACGCCAGCGGATCCAACGGACGACCCCGGAGAACCGATACCGACAGTCACTCCCACCGAGGATCCTGCACCTCCTACTGACGACCCGACCGAGCCAGTAGACCCAACTCCGTCAGTCCCGTCGCCAACTCAGCCACCTGTCGATCCGCCACCGACCGGAGATCCTGCGCCACCAACCGGTGACACGACGCCACCAGCGAATTAGGCCGGTAACGCCTCAAAGAATTCCTCCAACCCGCGCAATTCTCGGTTCATTCGGCTTACCCTGGGTCCCGCTCCCCACATAACTGACTGACGCCCTCCATGAGTGGCACTAGTGTCTTTCCGAAGCTCACGTATCTAGGGAAGAGATAACGATGTCCAAGGGATTGAATGGAGGAACCGTTGTTGCACTCACAGTGGTTGCCCTCCTGAGCGGAACTGCGGCGGGATACTACATTCCCGGTGGCTCCGGTCCTGACACCTCCAAAGACGGTCGCATCGACTATGCCTGTGCGATTGCACATGATCTCAGTGATGCCGATTTGTCCGAGCCCTACCTTGGCTACGACTGGAGAAAGATCAGCAAAATCCGATCCATCTCAGCTTTGCTCAGCAATGGTCAGATCACGCCTGCTGATGATGCGGCGGAAGAGGAAGTGCTTTCATACGAGCTGTTTAGCGCCATTGAAAGCATTGAGCCAGACGCACTCAGCCATGCGGTTCGAGTCGCTGTTGAGTACTGCGATGCTCAGTGGCTCCGCGGCTCGCAGCCTCCGCCTCCCAGAACCTAACCGTTT
This sequence comes from Flaviflexus sp., assembly GCF_052087705.1. NCBI lineage: Bacteria > Bacillati > Actinomycetota > Actinomycetes > Actinomycetales > Actinomycetaceae > Flaviflexus > Flaviflexus sp. Next base: position 35,606 of record NZ_JBQCYC010000014.1, read on the forward strand.
CAAGGCGAGAATTGAAGATGTGGGCACAAGAACGAATTCAGCATGGCTAAACGAGTGAATGCAGGAATTGTTGCGATCCTCCTCGTTGCCGCGCTCAGCATCGGCGCAGTCATCGGCTTCTTTATCCGGTCTGATGATGCACCCAAGACAAGCATCGAAGGCCAAATAACCTATGCCTGCGAGGTGGCCTCGGAGGTCGGTGAGGTTTCCTTCGAAGACCGAGATTCCGATCAGTACCTAGAAACGCGTCGCCAGCTTTACCTCATCGCTAATCTCCTCGGTGGCACGAGCGTTATTCCGTCAAATGAAAAAACGCAGGCTAACGAATACGGGTACGCCCTCGCCTTGACCTATCCCGGTAATGACGAAGAGGCTACACAAGAGGCTTTGGACAATATCCTGGACTACTGCGGCTCTCGCCAATAGCGACAAAGCAACCCAGCATAGGGTAAAGAGCAGACTTTAGTCCTAAACCCCAAAAGATAAGCCAAGCGCCTATTCGAATTCCATGCGTGATTTTGCACCAATTGAAATAAACCAACATTTTTGTCCTTGCATGATCATAAGGTTCAGATAATCCTCAAGAACGGAAGTATCTGACATGTCCATGAATTACTACCCACCAGCCACAAAGAAGTGGTACCGACAATGGTGGGCGTGGGCCATCGCCATCGTTGTCATCATCACCACCATTGGAGCCATAGCAACCGGCAGTTCCTCGGAGAAGACTCCCGAAGCGGCCGAGGTTGCAGACGACATTGAAACCACGGCATCCGAATCGGAGTCACCAAAGACCACCGACGTACAGACGACCGACGAGGAGCAGAGTGAGGAGCCGACAGACGACGTCACCGTCGCCGCCGTTGAGTCGACATCTTCCGAGGCGACAAAGAAAGCCACCCCGGAGGCTGCTAAGAACGAGACCGTAGCGCCAGCACCAACGACGACACCGGCACCCGCACCCACGGAAGCTCCCGCTTCAGACCTCTCAGTCTCCCAGCAGAACGCGGTGCGCTCAGCCGAGTCTTACCTCCAGTTCACGGCATTCTCCCGCCAGGGCCTCATCGACCAGCTCGAATACGAGGGTTACTCAACATCCGATGCAACATTCGCGGTCGACTCCCTCAGCGTGAACTGGGACGAGCAGGCGCAACTCTCTGCAGAAAGCTATCTGGAGTTCACGGCTTTTTCCCGCACGGGACTTATTGGCCAGCTTGAGTACGAAGGGTTCACCAACGCACAGGCCACCTACGGCGTGGATGCCGTCAATCCAGACTGGAATGAGCAGGCTCGCCTATCCGCGGAAAGCTACTTGGAGCTCATGGGATTCTCCCGCCAGGGCCTCATCGACCAACTGCTGTATGAAGGGTTCACCCTCGAGCAGGCCACCTACGGAGTGAACGCGGTCGGCCTCTAATTCACTCACTGTTGCGCGTAGGTTGCACGAAAAAGCGGCTTATTGCCTCGATTCCCAGGGTTAGGCGATCACTTTTCGCCTAGAATTCGCGGATGTCCCCAGAATGTCCCCACGCCGGGGACAAGAATTCCCCCGGAAGCCACTTTTCGTTGGTATTCCGGGGGAATCTATGGCGGTGGAGGTGGGATTTGAACCCACGTTGGCTTTCACCAAACAGCATTTCGAGTGCTGCACCATCGGCCGCTCGGACACTCCACCATCGGTCATTCAGATTACTTGGAGTATGCCCAGATACACAAATCATTGGTGCGGAATGTGGCAGAACTATCGGGCCTGAGCGAAGTAGTCCATCAACTGGGTTGAGCATTCTTCCTCAAGGATCCCGCCGATTACTTCAACCTGGTGGTTGAGCCTTGGATCTCGCAAGACATCCCTGAGGGACCCCGCCGCACCAGCCTTCGGGTCCCACGCACCGAAGACCACCGTCTCGATTCTCGACAGCACGCTCGCTCCTGCACACATTGTGCACGGCTCCAGCGTGACAACGAGAGTGCATTCATCGAGTCGCCAGGCACCGAGCTTTTCTGCCGCTTTTCTCAGGGCCACGATCTCGGCATGACCGGCGGGATCGTGCCGAGATTCCCTGATATTGAAACCCTCACCAAGGATTTCACCGGTTTGAGAGAGGACGACAGCGCCGACCGGAACGTCGCCAAGCTGCGACGCTGTTTCGGCAAGTTTGAGGCAGTTGCGCATCACCCATTCAAAGTTTTTGAGTCTTTCTGCGCACATGGGACCTCGGTTTCCTGCGATTTGCACTTTCCTCAGTTAGATTAGTTGATATGAGACTGCAGGTCATTGACCACCCCCTAGTTGCCCATAAGCTCACGGTGCTCCGTGAGAAGAAGACCCCATCGCCGGTTTTCCGACAGCTCGTTGATGAGCTGATGACACTTCTTGCCTACGAGGCAACCCGTGACATCAACGTCGAGACGATCGAGATCGAGACCCCTGTCGCTAAGACGACGGGCACGGCTCTGACCGATCCGCCGCCGATTGTGGTCCCGATCCTCCGTGCTGGCCTAGGCATGTTGGCAGGCATGCAGAGCATCCTTCCGACCGCTGAGGTTGGCTTCCTCGGCATGAAGAGGGATGAGAAGACGCTCGAGGCCATCACCTACGCAAACCGCCTCCCTGACGACCTAGCCAACCGCCAGTGCTACGTCCTTGACCCGATGCTGGCCACCGGCCACACGCTGATCGCGTCGATCGACTACCTGCTTGAGCGCGGGGCTAAGGACGTCACCGCTATCTGCCTACTTGGCGCACCTGAGGGTCTCGCCGCCCTGGAGGAGCACATTGACGACCGAGCCAACGTCACCGTTGTCGTTGCGGCTGTGGACGAGAAGCTCGATGAGAACGCCTACATCGTTCCCGGCTTGGGCGATGCTGGCGATCGTCTTTACGGCGTTATCGACTAAACGCAATCCTTAACTGAGGAGGGCCGGTACGTTCGCACGGGCCCTCCTCCTTTGTCATAAACACACCGAGAGCAGGGAGCGCTCAACGCGTGCTTCCCAGTGACGGTGTAAGCCACTGTCATCGACCCAGTTACTGCTTCTCCGCTCGGCTGTTACCGGCTCCCTGGTTATCCCCGGCTCTCTGCTCATCCGATTCGGCGCTGGTGTTCTGCTTGCTCGACTCGGTATCGTCCCTCTGCTGGGTCGCAGATTCGCCCCACTTAGGATCATTCTCATCGAGGCCGGCACGCACCGAGGCCTGGAAGCTCGAGGCTTCCTCGGGGAGGTTGGGTTGGGTGAGGGACGGCTCCAGCGGAGCAGGCATGGCGGCAGCGGCCTGGGTCGCCTGAATCTCCTCCTCCCGGAGGGTGCGGTGGACCTTCTTTTCAATATCCACCGTGTCACGCAGGGACGTACCTTTCATGAGGGCGGTGGCGATCGTGCCGATGAGGAGGATGATGCCGGAGGCAAGGAAGACGGCCCACAGGGAGTTGCCGAAGGCTTCCCTGGCCACCATCTCAACATCATCGGGCAGGGCACCGAGGTCAAGGGCACCGGACGCTCCTGCCGGAACCTCTGGCAAGGAGCCGAGGCGTTCGATCATGTAGTCATCGGTGACGGCCGTGTAGGCGGCACCCAGGACCTGGATGCCGAGGGCACCGCCAAGGTTGCGGAAGAACGTCACCGTGGAGGTTGCCGCTCCCATCTGACTGAGCGGCACGGTGTTCTGGACCGCAAGAACAAGGTTCTGGTTGGCGGCACCAAGACCCCAGCCCGCCGCGAAGAAGACGACGCCCAGGTAGCCGAGGTTTGTATCCTGACGGGCGAAGCACAGGGCAAATGCAGAGGCAGTCAGAAGTGCCATGCCGGAGACAACGTACCGTTTCCAGACGCCGTTCTTGGTGATCAGCTGGCCCACCCAGGTAGAGGCAACAACAATGCCGACCATCATCGGCAAGGTGAGGAGGCCCGCAACCGTTGGACTGTACCCGCGACCATACTGGAAGTATTGGCCAAGGAAGACGTTCGCTCCGAACATGATCGTGCCGGCACCGATCACACCGACGATCGCAAGGACGGTGTTGCGGTGAAGGAGGATCTCCATGGGAATAAGCGGCTCGGGACTCTTGCGTTCGACGAGAACGAAGAGGACCGTAGCAACGATTGCGATAGCGATAAGGAGGAGTGCGACGGGGTCAGTGAAGGGTGTGCTAGCGCCCACCATGGATACCCACAGAAGGAAGGAGACGGCCGCGATCGCCATGAGAGCGGCACCGGGGATATCGAGGTGGACCTTGCCGCGGGACATTTGCTTCAGGTCAAGACGCTTGCTGATGACCCAGATCGCGGACAGCATGAACGGGATTGTTACCCAGAAGCACCAGCGCCACCCCAACCACGGGGTGTCAACAATAAGTCCGCCCATGAGGGGGCCGGACACCGTGGCAACAGCCATGACCGCACCCATGTACCCGTTGTAGCGGCCGCGTTCCCGCGGAGGAATAACGGTGGCCATAATGACCATCGACATCATGACCTGCATGCCCATCGCGATTCCCTGAAGCACTCGGAAAGCGATAAGCATTTCCGGGGAGGTTGCCAGGCCACAGAGGAGGGAGGCAAGGATGAACAGCACCATCGAGATGATGAAGAGCTTTTTCTTGTCGTACAGGTCGGCAAGCTTGCCGGACAGGGCCGTCATGACCGTGTTGGCGAGAATGCCTGAGGTAAGGATCCACGTGTAGTGGGTCTGGTTACCGCCGATCTCGGCAACAATGACTGGCATAGCATTCGACACGATGGTGTTTGCCAACATGCCAAGGAACTGAACAAGCAGGAGCCCCGTAAGAACGGAGAGCACCTCCCGATGCTTCTTCTCAGCAGCCTCCGCCTGTTCCTGAGTCATACCCCGGTATGCCCTCTTCGAGGTTAGATCCCTCTCGCGCTTTTTCACTGCACTCCTTTATTAATACAGTTGAACTACTTTACTCCCAATGACCTCAGAGCAGTACTGCTGGGATAGAGATGTCGCTAACCATTTCCCCTGGACATCAAGGAAACGTGTCAGCAAGGAGCGGGAGTGAGTTGACGGCACACAAGAATGTCGGAGCTGCGGAAGTAAGCATAAGAAAACCGGGCCAACCGTCCCGGCTTCCAAATAATTCTCTAGTCTATCCGCCACGGATGAAGATCCGTTAGCTGTCGGTCTTTGCTACGGAATATTCCGAATTGCCGATTAGTCCCTGTTGCGGAGGTAGCGGGAAATGATGACGGCAAGCCCAAGGACAACGACAATAATTCCGCCCCAGCGAATCCAGGTTGTAGCCGATCCACTATCCTCGTCGGCTTGCTCTTCCTCACCCGTCGTCGCATCGCTTCCGCGATCATCGGACTGAGCATCATCGGTCGCTTCATCAGTGGCGGGTTCGTCAGCGTCCGTAGCGGTTTCATCGTTGTTCACGGGAGTGTCGGGATCATCGGTTTCCTGCCCGTCCGGATCGGCCACCGGCTGTTCATCCTCTTCCGCATCGCCCGGGGAACCATCGGTTCCTCCCCCACTTCCGGTCGTGACCGTGAATGTGGTGAGGCCGTCGATCCGGTGACCGTCGGAGGATACAACCGAGTAAACGATTTCGTAGTCGCCAGCATCCAGCTGCGGTAGCGGGACGATAAGGTCGGTTCCGTGAATGCTGACCTCGCCCGATTCGAGGGTGGTGTCGCCCTGCCTGACAACTGCCTGGGGTGAAATATCCATGAGGTTGCTGGAGAAGGTAAGGACAGCTTCGTCGGGCGCTGTCTCAACCTGTCCACCGTCCTCGGGATCCACCGAAATAAGGGTGTCGTGGGCGCTTGCCGGGCTGATTCCGAAGAAGAGAAAACCGAGTAGTGCCACAATCAAGGCGGGGGCAGAGTTTCGTCTCAACATTCTTTCACCGTACTCTAGAAGCATGGCTATTCCACAGAATCCGGGACCGCTTCTCACCACTGACCTCAATGCTGACGATCCCATCCCGGAGGGATTCACACTTATTGACGTTCGTGGCGAGGACGAGTGGGACGCTGGACATGCTCCCGGTGCACTCCACATCCCGCTTGACGAACTCGCCGACCGTATCGAAGAGGTTCCCGATACGGACATCATGGTCGTGTGCAGACTGGGCCGCCGCAGTGCACAGGCCGCAGCCATCCTGACAGAGCACGGCATTGACGCCTGGGATCTTTCAGACGGCATGGCAGCCTGGCAGACCAACGGGCTCCCGCTCGTGTCATCCGACGGCGACATCCCCACTATCGCGTAAGGACATTCATTGGGTAAGCAAAGCCGCAAGCAGAAAGCGCCGAAGAAGAAGCGGGTGCCATTCGTTGAGCGCCCCTACGAGGGCCTCAAGGCAGAGATTGAACTGGTTGCCATGCGGGAAATCATTCCCGCCGCAACCACCACGGTAACGACAACTGAAGAGTACGGAAGCCGGGACATCACCCTGGTGACACTGCTTCCGAACATGTCGGCCGCGGTACGCCGCGAAAGCGGTGAGCTTCTCGTTGCTATTCAGACCGTCACGGGATCCGGTGACGCATCCCGCGACCTCGCAGCTCTCATTATCGACGCCCTCGAGCTTGAGCCTGGCGCAACTATTCAGTCTGCCGAGCTGGCCGAGCCTGGTCCCCGCCTTCCCGACGTCCTGGTCGACAAGGATATTGAACTCACCCTGTACGAGGATTTCTCGTACTGGATGAGCGACGAGGAGCGCGACCGCGAGGACGTACGTCAGGCCATCGAACAGACCCGCGAGAACGTTATCCCGTCGGCACCAGTCGAGGGTGTCCGCGGTGCCTACTGGTGCCGGATGACGAACGAGTTTATTCGCTGGATCCGGCCCGAAGATCAGGACCGCGTCCTTGACGGGCTGGCACGCCTCCAGTCGAGCCGTAGCGAAGGCTTCGATAAGGACGCTCGTTTCGTCGGTGCATTCAGGGCATGCGGTCTTCTTATCCCCGTGTGGCAGTTGGCCCCCGGTACGGAAGCTGACGAGCTCGGTGAGCCCATGAAAGCTTTCAACGAGGAGTTCACAGCCGCCATTAATTCGACCGAGCCACTCACCGCCGAGGAGCGACGCACCCGTTCGGGCATCGTTTCTCGACAGGTGACACTGCGATAATGTCCAAAACTGGGCGGAACGGGTGGATAGTACTGCCCGTTCTGCCCTTTTTTAATTCTGTTGGCAATCTCTCAGTCCGTAGCGCGATAAGCTAAAGACGTGAACACCCAAAGTGCGCATGTCGCTGTCGTCATTCCGGCAAAGGACGAGGTCGATCTCATCGCCTCGACAATCCGAGCCGCGCGCGCTATTCCATACGTCGATCTCATTGTTGTGGTCGATGATGGCTCCACCGACGACACCCAGTCCGCCGCTCGCGCAGCGGGCGCTACCGTTGTCCGCCACCCTGTGAACCGTGGCAAAGCATCGGCCCTTGAAACGGGGGCCTCCGTGGTTGCCATGAGAGATGCGGAGGGGCGTCAGCCCCGCCTCCTCATGTTCATTGATGCTGATCTTGGCGAGACCTCGGTTCAGACCGCTCCCCTCGTTGGTCCCGTCGCCTCCGGCAAAGCGGACTGCACGATTGCAGTTCTGCCGAAGCAGGCGGGTGCGGGTGGCCACGGCCTCGTCACCGGCCTGTCCCGGAAGGCAATCTCGAACATGACGGGATGGTCACCGACCCAGCCGCTCTCTGGTCAGCGTTGCATGACCCGTGAAGCCTACGAGGCCGCAAAGCCCCTGGCGCGAGGATGGGGCGTGGAAACGGCCATGACGATCGACATGCTGGTTGCCGGCATGACTCTCCAGGAAATTCCCTGCGACCTTCAGCATCGTCCCACCGGTAACGACTTCTCCGGGCACCTCCACCGGGCCGCCCAGTACCGAGATGTTGCCCTGGCGGTGAACATGAGGCGCCTCCGCGGCGTCCGCGTCGCCTCTCAGTATCGAGTCGACCCGTCTACGCAGCGACCGGGCGAGCCCTTCTGCGCCTACAAGATCAGGCCCGTCACCAGCGAGTGAGACCACCTCACTTTGCGTGATCGTCTGAGCAACGCAATTGACTGAGCCGGGTCATCGCCGAGGAGAGCCAGCCGTTCAGGCATGTTCGCTCAGCTAATTCGTAGTGCTATCCCTGTTTGATCCCCGGGCTTTCTCATCCGTGTCACGCGCCAGCTTCTGTTTCCGAGCACCTAGCGGCTTCCCGTAATAGAGGATTGAGGCAAGGAGGGGAATCGCCACCATTCCACCCGTGAGGAAGATGATGGGACCGGAGTCGTTGAGGAGGGTTCCGCCCAGGAGTACGACAACGAGGGCAATGATTGTCCACACCCAGCTGTCACCATTCGGGTGCACTAACTGCTCGAGGCTTATCGGTGCTTTCTTCCGCCACAGCATCCAGAGCACGGCAAGCATGATGACGAAGACCAGCAGTAGCGGCCACAGGGCCACCACCTGCATGGCCTTCCGGGCGATAACGTCGAAAGCTGTTCCGTCCAGGATCGACTGCGCGAAATCACCCAGGTGGGTGCGGTCCTCGACCGGGCGCAGGTAGTCAACGAGTAGGAAGAAGGCGGCAACGGCAACACCCGCAAGCAGAATGCCAAGGCTCGAGAGCCAGGTGAGCCGGCGGCCACTCACAAGCAGTGCGAGGAATAGAAAGCCGACCACGAGAACGGGTGGCCCGCCAAAGTCAGTGCCGTGCCAGGGAGATCCGTCAATAAAAACAATAGTTGCCCCCAAGCCAACAATCAGGGCCGCCGCACGTTGACGATCAGCAAGCTTTTCGGCAATGATGCCGGCGAGCACGAGCCCGCTTGCCCCCACAATCGCAAACATCATGTTGTTCATGCCGTAGAACCTGCCGACCGACGGGAGCGCACCAAAGACAGAGTTGAGGGCCAGCGGGGAGCCGACAAGAACAGGAAGCAGGTAGGAAAGCAGGACAAGGCCGGCAACGAGGGCCGCTGGCGCCGCACGGTGACGCCCGTGTAGGCGATAGGAAAGGATACCGATTAGCACGCTGCCGACGGCGATTCCTAGGCACAGCACCAGCGTGGGATTCCCCGCCGTGTGCCAGGGAGTACCGTTCATGAGCACGGCCGAGGCGGGCAGGCTGGCCACCGCTAGCGCACCGCCGCGCAGGACCGGTTTCCTTCGGAAGATCAGGGTGGCGAAGAAAACAAGAAGCCAGCTTATGCCCCACAGGGCATACACCCATCCGGTGGCGGGCTTAATGGCTTTCGTGAGGGAGTCAAACTCGGTAACGGCGGCCCGGTTCCCTTCCGCTGTTCCGCCAGCGTCGGCGACAATCGAGTCTCCCGGACCTTCAGAACCATTGACGAGGGTTGGGAGCAGGTCGGTTGCTGCCACAAGCCCGCTCCGCCTCGTTGTTGAGCTGGTGAGCAGGCCAGGCTCTCCTGTCACCTCCATGATCACCTGCTGGGTGGAAGCAGTTGCGGAATAGTCAGAGAGGGAGGCAACAATGATCCGCGCCTCGGGCGTTGTTTCTTCGATTGCGTCAAGAACCTCTCCGAGCCTGGCATCGATTGTTGCCATGTCTGCCCGGATCGCTTCCTCATCCCATTCCTGGGTTTCGAACGAAGCAGCTAGCGGATCGCCCTTCTGCCGGTTCTGGGTTTCATCGAAAACAGTTGGTTCGATCTGAGACATAGAGCCGATGTCAACGAGAACAAGGTCTTGGCCTTCCGCTAGGTCGCGGTAATCCTCGATCTGACCATAGGAGGAGACAGTGCCGTTCTCGTAGGCAAGAGCAATGGCGGCACCTGGACCGAGCGCGAGCGTGTTGCGGTCTGCGGTGAGCTCTGCGAGCTGACCGAGACGAGGTGAATAGGCAGAGTTTTCCGCGGAGGCAACGTAGTCCTCCCAGTGGGGAACAGTTCCGTCAACGGGTTCTTCAAGGAGTCGGCACGCCCCATTGTCCGTCTCATCATCACCGGCGCGTTCGCCCGCACCGAGGGTAAGCCAGCCATCGGCGGGACAGGCGACCGGGTGGACCGCCCGCACCGACAGGTTGCCGACTGCCGATTCTTCGGAGAGGGCAAAAAGGTTGGGGGTTGTCTCCGGGTCAACGTAGTCCCACATGACTCCACCAGTGCCGATGAGGACGATCGGTCGGTCCTCCTCGGTAGCGTGTGCGGACAGCGGAAGGATCGCGAGCGCACACACGAGGAGTGCGAGGCAGGCAGCATGGAGCGATCTCATGACCTGATCTTATCCAGCGTCGGTCCGCCGGTTCTCCTCGGAGGACTACACTGTGGGTCATGCGGTTTTCTTACCTTGGACCACGCGGCACGTTCACGCACATGGCTCTCATGCAGATTTCGTCCGATGAGGGGGGACATATTCCCGCCATTGACGTACCCGCAGCCCTGCGAATGGTCCGTAACGAAGAGACCGATTTTGCTGTTGTTCCGATCGAGAATTCCGTCGAGGGCGGGGTCAACGCCACAATCGATTCGCTATCGAACGGTAGCGGACTGCGCATTGTGGCCGAAATGTTGGTTCCGATCACGTTCGTTCTAGCGTCTCGGGGTCCCATGGACCTGTCCGAGGTGAAGCGAATCTCCACCCACCCCCACGCATGGGCGCAGTGCCAAAACTGGATCGCCAGTAATCTCGACGACGCGATTCACGTTCCCGGCACGTCAACAGCAGGATCTGCGAAGGCCATGGCCGATGGCGCAATGAACTTCGATGCAGTCCTGTGCAATCCACTGTCCGCCGAGCAGTACGGTCTGACAGTGATAGCCGAAGGCGTTGCCGACAATCCGGATGCTGTCACGCGGTTTATTTGCGCTGGGAGGGAAGGCACGGCCCTTCCGGAGCGCACCGGATCGGATAAGACAACCCTGCAGGTGCAGCTACCGTCGGATGAGGCAGGTGCTCTGCTTGCGATGCTCGAACAGTTTGCGACGCGCGGGGTGAACCTGTCTCGGATCGAGTCCCGCCCGGTCGGGGATTCTCTCGGACGCTACCAGTTCTCCATTGACTGCGAGGGCCACGTTGAGGACGAGCGAGTTCAGGCGGTTCTTATCGGTCTGCACCGCACGAGCCCTCACGTGAAGTTCCTCGGCTCCTACCCGAGCGCCAAACGGGTCCCGGTCAAGCTACGCCCAGGCACTGCAGATCAGGACTTTGTCGCGGCCCGCGACTGGGTGTCTAACCTGCTCGGCAAGTAGCCGACAACACAGCCAGAATTAGAAGCGGACGAGAAGTCCCCCGGGAACCACTCGGGACCGCACTGTTGTGGCATATCCGAGGACGTCACCGTCAACCTGGACACGGGCCGGGCTGTCGGTGACAACGGAGGCGTGACGGGTTTTCCTCATCTCGATTCTTCCGGTCGACGGAAGGCCGTCGTTGGTGACACCGATTCCTGCGAGCCCCATGCGGCGCACCAGGTCCGCCCATCCAACCAACCCGCCCTTCGTGTCGATAATGACGAGTTCCAGCCAGCCGTCATCCAGGTGCGCGTCGGGGGCGAGAACGACACCGCCGGGAAGCTTGCCGCAGTTCGCAAACATGATTGAGCGAGCATCGATTTCAACCGGTTCTGCATCCCCGGCCGTCACTCCCGCATGGATCTTCTGTGCCTTCATGTTCTTCACCGCGGAAGCGACGTAGGCGACCCAGCCAATTCTCGACTTCAGGTCCGAGTCAGCGTCACCCACCATGGCGGCATCAAATCCTAGACCGGCAATCACTGCGAAGCCGTGTTCGCCAGAGGGGACACTGGCTGCATCCGGGTCGGCGGCCATGGCCTCCACCTTCTCTGCCTCACTCAGCGGATCTGCCTCGATGTATCCCATATCAACGGCGTGGGACGAACCGGTGAAGGCCAGGTTGACCATGTCGCGAGTTGATGAGATAGGCAGGTCCATGTTTCGCGCCAGGAGATTGCCAGTTCCCAGAGCGATTACAGCGAGTGGAACGCCGGTACCGGCAAGCCCTTCTGCCACCATGCGTACCGTTCCGTCGCCGCCGGCAGCAATAACGAGCCCCGCACCGTCGGCCACGGCCTGCTTGGCCTGTCCAAGTCCCGGGTCCTCAACCGTTGTCTCGATCCAGCGAACCTCCCCGTAACCGGTTTCGGCAGCCCGTTCCGTCACGAGTTTCTTGAGTGCGGGTAAATCAATATTCTTCGACGGGTTGAACACGACGGCAACCGGCGTACCCGACTTGTCCTCGGTGGACTGATCGGATTCGGAACGCGTCGCGGGTCCGCGGCGGGCCGTCAAGCCCGCAATCAGTTGCCGGTTTTTGACGGACGTGAAAAGGGCGGCGAGCGCCACGAGGAGGGTGGCGATTCCAACCCATGCTTCCCAGGACATATCGAAAGGATACAGCGAGGGTTAGACTAGTTGCATGATCGATATTCGCTTCGTTCGGGACAACCCCGATGCAGTCAAGGCTTCCCAGCGAGCACGCGGCGCTGACGAGTCACTTGTCGACCAGCTGCTCACCGCAGACGAATCTCGCAGGTCGACCCTGCAGCTCGCCGAGGATACTCGCGCCGAGCAGAAGGCTCTCTCCCGGACCGTCGGGAAGGCGACTCCCGAGGAACGACCGGCAATCCTCGAGCAGGCGCAGGCCCTGTCCGCCAAGGTCAAGGAGCTTGAACAGGTCGCATCCGAGGCGAACGACGAATATGAGCGAGTTGCCCTTTCGATCCCCAACGTCATTGTCGACGGAGTACCGTCGGGTGGCGAGGACGACTACACGGTCCTCAAGCATATCGGCGAAGTTCCCGAATTCTCGTTCCCGGTCAGGGACCACCTGGATATTGGCGAGGGTCTTGACGCGATCGACATGGCTCGCGGCACGAAGGTTTCCGGATCCCGCTTCTACTACCTCACCGGTATCGGAGCCCGCCTCGAACTGGCGCTCCTGACTGCGGCGGCGGATCTTGCTGAAGCAAACGGCTTCAAGCTAACAATGACGCCAACTCTGGTGAAGCCGGAAGTCATGGGCGGAACCGGTTTCCTCGGAGCACACGCAGACGAGATTTATCACCTGCCGACAGACGACCTGTACCTTGTCGGCACTTCTGAGGTAGCCCTTGCCGGGTTCCATTCCGGCGAAATCATTGACCTTTCGGATGGTCCGAAGCGTTACGCAGGATGGTCGTCATGCTATCGGCGCGAGGCCGGCTCTTACGGTAAGGACACCCGCGGCATTATTCGCGTCCACCAGTTCAACAAAGTCGAGATGTTCTCGTACTGCCCGGTAGAGGACGCCGAAGAAGAGCACCAGCGCTTGCTGGGATGGGAAGAGGAAATGCTCGCCAAGGTTGAGCTTCCTTACCGCGTTATCGACACCGCAGCGGGCGATCTCGGCAGCTCCGCAGCGCGGAAGTTCGACTGCGAGGCCTGGCTACCCAGCCAGGAACGGTGGATGGAAGTGACATCCACGTCGAACTGCACGACGTTCCAGGCACGCCGCCTCGGTATCCGCGAGCGCTACGAAGGGAAGACCCGCACGGTCGCCACGTTGAACGGCACGCTCGCCACAACGCGCTGGCTTGTTGCGATCTTGGAAAACCACCAGCAGGAGGACGGCAGCCTGTACGTCCCGGAGGGTCTGCGCCCGTACCTCGGTGGCCGCGACATCATCAAGCCAGCGTGAAGGTCGAATTCACCGCAGATGATTCTGCGCGGCTCCGCGACGCCATGTCCTCCCTTCCGGGGGCGGGGCCGGAGCTCATGGTTGCACTTGACCTCGACGGAACAACGATCGGGCACGACACGTCGCTCTCCCCGCGCGTTGCCGAAGCTATTCACGCCCACTTGAATATGGGCACGCACGTCATCATGGCGACGGGTCGCGGTGTGGACGGGATGATGTTGGTTGCCGAACAGCTGGAGATGCCGGACGGGCTGTCCGTGTGCGCCAACGGCGCACTGACCTTTAAGCGGGACAAGCAAGCAAACGAACCCGGACTCAACCCTGGCACGCGCCTGCTTGACTACGTGACGTTCAACCCGGCCGCCGAAATCGAGGCCGTCGCCACCCACATCCCCGACGCCCTTCTCGCAGTGGAACCCGCCTGGGGTCCCCGCAGGGTCTCGGCAGAGTTCCCTCCGGGAGAACTCACAGGCCAGTCAATTGTTACGCCCATTGACTCTCTTGCGAGCGATGACGCAACCCGCCTAACGGTCCGCGCTCCGCACCTGTCCCCCGAAGAGCTTCAGGACAGGATCGACAATCTTGGCCTGAACGGCGTCGAGTACGCGATCGGCTGGACCGCATGGCTCGACATCTCCCCCGAAGGAGTATCGAAGGCAACCGCTCTTGAGAAGCTCCGCATGGAGCACAGCATTTCACTGTCGTCGGTCCTCACCGTGGGAGACGGCGACAATGACATTGGAATGCTGGAATGGGCGGGCACCGGTATTTCCATGGGAGATGCCACCCCGAAGGTACATCGTGCAGCTAACGCCAGAACCGCCTCCGTTGAGGATGATGGTCTAGCAGTCGTTCTTGAGCGCCTCCTGTAAGCACTCAGCTTTCAGATTCGCAGGACCACTTTCCCGAATGGGGATCCGGACCTGACATGCTCGTGCGCCTCTTTTGCCTGGCCCAGTGGGAAGGCGCGGTCAACGAACGGAACGATCCTGCCGTCCGCAAGTCGCGGCAACGCAAACTCGGCCGCGTCACGGATAATTTCTACCTTCTCCTCTTTGGGGCGGCTTCGTAGCGTCGACCCGAGAACACTCAGGCGCTTTACCATAACAAGGCCCACCGGGATCTCCGCTTTTGTCCCGCCCTGGAGGGAGATGATTGCGATGCGTCCCTCGAGGGCGAGTAACTTCAGCATCTGCCCAACATCCGAACCGACACTATCGAGGATTGCGTCAACACCATCGGGAGCATGGTGCTTAACCTGTTCGGCAACATCGCCACGATGATCGATGGCTGTTGCTCCAAGCTCCTCGACTTGTCGGCAACGATCTGGCCCTCCAGCGGTCGCAAGAACATTCGCGCCAAGCTCCCGCGCCAACTGAACAGCAAAGGTTCCAAGAGAACCGGAGCCGCCCTGAATGAGAACAGTGTCGCCGCTACCTACCTTCAGAATGTCAACAAGATTCGACCATGCTGTTGCTAGGGACTCCGGGATCGCAGCGGCACGCTCCTGATCGATCCCTTCCGGGACGGACATCACCTGCCCCTCGGGAACTGCCACGTACTGCGCGTAACCGCCAGAAGTCAGGAGAGCCATCACCCGCTCTCCGGTATCGACACGCGTGCCTGACACCTCGAGCCCCAGGATGCTTGATGCTCCTGGAGGCGGCGGATAATTGCCGGCAACCTGGCTAAGATCAGCCCGATTCACCCCCGCATACTCCACCCTGACAAGCACCTCACCGGGGCCAGGAGCCGGAACCGGATGGTCGGTGGGACTCAGGTTCGCATCGTCTGTCACTGCCAGCATTGTGTTCTGCATATCTCCATTGTTTCAGCGATGTGCATGTCGGGCACGTTTCTCAGTACAATGGAATGCGCTTGGAGGGTTGTCAGAGCGGCCGAATGAGACGGTCTTGAAAACCGTTATACGGCGATCCCGTATCGGGGGTTCGAATCCCCCACCCTCCGCGGATGGAAACGGCG
The DNA here is from genome assembly GCF_052087705.1 of Flaviflexus sp. Classification (NCBI taxonomy): domain Bacteria; kingdom Bacillati; phylum Actinomycetota; class Actinomycetes; order Actinomycetales; family Actinomycetaceae; genus Flaviflexus; species Flaviflexus sp. The sequence continues at coordinate 51,211 of NZ_JBQCYC010000014.1, forward strand.
GCATACCAACAGTATGTCGCCGTTTTTGCATCTCCATATCCGCCCGATAGAAAAACTGAGAAAAGTTTGTCCGAACCCCCACTTATCCTGGAAGCACTTCATCGGATCGAGTTAGCGCTCGCTCCCCGAAGCCTGCGGCCAATCACCTGGCGCTCCTCAGAACCCTTGTAGTCAAGGGTTCTTTTACTACCCAAAGGAGCCTGCAGATAGCCCGTCGAGCGGATTGCCCCGCACTAGAAATGAGTTGATGAATGAAACAATAAGTCGTGAATCAAATTAACACTTGACAACCGCTTAACCACTCCCCTACGGTTGAAGTATGCAAGGTAGTTAATTTGATTAACAGAAAGTAGATGGTTGAAATGCTGACGGATGTTGCGACGATGGCAAGGCCCGGAATTCCCACTCGGGGTCGCCGGATTGTTCTCATCGATATCGAGAATATTGTGGGAGGTGCCGTGACAACCCTCGACCAGGCGCAGTGGGCTAAGCAGCTCTTCGAGAATCGCGGTGTCGTAAACGACTCCGATCAGCTGATCTTCGGCACCTGCCGACTGGGAGCCGTCAATATCGGCGCGACATGGCAGAGTTCCCGGATTGTCATGCAAGACGGGGATGATGGCGCGGACCTCGCACTTCTCAACATTCTTGAGACAGAGGATCTTGCCTCCCGCTACGACGAGGTTCTCATCATCTCGGGAGATCACATCTTTACCGATGCCATCGCGGCCCTTCGCGCTGACGGAGTGCATGTCACCGTCGCCGGCTGGGCTGACCACCTTTCTGCACATCTCAGGCTCGTTGCCAACACAACTTATTTTCTCGACGATCTGCTCTCGCAGACTGACTACACGGAAGCCGCATGACCATCGACTCGTCCCTTATCCTCCTTTCCCCATCCGATATTGCCGAGCTGGCCAAGGTCAGCAGGCCCGTTGTCAGCAACTGGCGCCGACGCAATGAAGACTTCCCTTCCCCCGTCGGCGGAACCGACGCCCGCCCACTTTTCTCGCAGACCGACGTTATTGCCTGGCTGCAGGAGCGCGGCCACGAGGTCGAGCTCCCCAGGCCCGACGCTCAGCTGTGGGCTCTTCTCAACACCGTTCGGGGAGCCGCCCCGCTGGATGGGGTCACTCGACTCCTCCTGGCTCTCGCCGCCCTCAAGAAGCAGAACTCGGACAATCTCGAACTGCTGATCGCACTCGAGCCCGGTAAGCAGGCGCCCGCGGTTCGGGAGATGCTTACGACGCTCCGCAACGGCGTGCCTAACCTGACGCCGGGTAGCGACCTCGAGGTACTCGAAGTTATCGACAAGAAGGCGCTGTCGCAGCTGATCAACGCAATCGCGGGTATCGACACCGATCAGTTAGCGGAAACAACCGATCTTCTCCTCGAGCGGGTCACCCGCCATCAGGTCAAGAGCGGGGGCGAGCACGGATTCATTGGCTCCCGAACCTCGAGGCTGCTCTCGGCATTAGCTCAGGGAGTTGGTGGCACCGTCTACGACCCGGCTTCGGGGATCGCGAATGTTCTCCTCCAGGTAGGAACATCCGGGAAGGCAACACGTCTAGTCGGTTCCGAGATCGACCCCGCAGCAATTGATGTTGCCGCTCAGCGCGCCTACCTTCGGGACCTTGAGCTCGAGCTGCACCTTGGCGATGCTCTTGCCAAAGACCCGGTTCCGGACCTGACCGCGGACACGATTGTCATTGAACCACCGTTTGGCATGCGGTGGGATAGTGCCCACGCCGATGATGATCCGCGGTTCTCGCACGGAGTCCCGTCACGCATTGAGGCGGAGCTAGCCTGGATCCAGCATGCTCTTTCTCATCTGGCACCGAACGGGCGAGCATTCGTCATTGCCCCGCACAGTCGACTCTCCGAGCTGACGTCAAAGAACAAGATCATTGAAAGCCTTCTTCTCGGTAACCACATCGAGTCGATTACCACCCTGCCCGCCAACATGCTTCCGCAGTCACACATGACGCTCACTTTGTGGGCTCTCCGGCCCGCGGAAGAGGGCTCTCTGCAAGTTCGTTTCATCGACGCTCGAGATTTCGAAGAGCCCGAGGAGGCACTTGCTGGGTGGGTTCTCGCTGAGGACTCAGCCGGTTCCGAGCTCGCTCAGGCATTCGTGCCGAACTCGGAACTGCTCAAGGGCAACGCACCGCTGAGTCCCAGCAAATGGGTGTCAGATGCGAATGTGGATGAGGACAAGATCCAAGAAGACTTTGCCGGGGCCCTAGCCGCAGTACTGTCTTCTCCCCTGGCTGATCCAGGTGGCACACTTCTGACCGAAACGTTCTCTGCCGCGAGCAATCCTGGGGTGGTAACGATCGACGAGCTTGCCTCACAGGGCACGCTCACGGTGGTTTCCGGCCATCACCGAGGCATCCGTGAACTGCCCGAAAAATATCAGAACCGCACGGTCAAACCAGAGCACGTATCGACTGGCGAGCTCCCCGAGCCAATCCCTCAGAACGTCGCAAAGAAATACGATCTCGAACTTACCAAGCCGGGTGACATTATCGTGTCGGCAACCCGCGGGTTAATCACGGTGGTCGACCATGAGGGCTCTCGGGCCATTTCACCACTCATGACGGTGCTGCGTGTTGAGGATCCGGAGGCGCTCAGACCCGAGTTCCTTCTCGCTGCACTCTCAGGGTCCTGGAACAACCGACCAAACGAACCACGCTCGATCATGTCAATGCGCCGAGTCCGTCAAGCCGAAATTCCCGCACTGACACCGCAGGCCCAAGCAACTTTGGTCAACGAACTCAACAAGGTTCGAGACATCGAAGAGACAGCACAAAAGCTGGTCTCTCAAGCAGAAGCTCTCCGGATAACTATCCTGGACGGCATCCGATATGGGGTTGAACTCGACCTGAGTAGGGCATCCGCTCAGTAGGCAACGACCGATTGCTCTCCTCAAGGGCTCGGAACCGCGACACAGCGTTCCGAGCCCTTGCCACACAAATATTTTTGGCCAAGGCACCTTGGCTTCCTTCAGAACACCTATTTATGGCCCGTTGTCACGGGCCTTACTACTGCAACAACAACCCGTTAAGGATAGAAAATGCTGATGTACGAAATGACCTGGGAGGACGACCTCTAGTTCTCCGCAGATCTTTCAGGTCGGATCAATCTGCTCAAGGACAACGAGTTCAATCCTCGGTTCCTCGTCGGATGCGCGACCGAACCCACCTCTCTTCTGCCGAGCCCCGCCAACGAGTACGCAATCGACCTTGATTCGGACTCCGCAGTCATCCTTCAGTCCTTTGCAATGGCAGGGGCACTCAACCGGACGACGTGCCTCCTATCGTTTGTTCATCCGGAATGGCCAACGCAAGAGATCAAGATTGAAGGATTCGCAGTCCCCGACTGGATAGCCGAGCTGGAACCAACCGGTGACGGCACTGCCATTATGAAGGACGGCAAACTCAGCGGACACATCACGGGCCTGGTTCAAATTACGGACACCGAAATGCGGACACGTCGCTCCGGAATATGGACCATCAATCTCCACCGAGTCACGAGCGTCCTGACGGAAACCGTGATTTTCAAGTGGGAGAACCCACGACCCTCAGACTTTGTAATAAGCGATATCGGCAACAGCCATGGCCTTTATTAGCATCTGAGTTCTTCGACCTGTAATCTAGATAGCGCTAGGTTCTAGCACTCGGAGACGTCGCATAGTCAGGTCGAGTGCGCCTCCCTGCTAAGGAGGTAGGGGTGTATAGCCCCTCGAGGGTTCAAATCCCTCCGTCTCCGCAAATCGGGCCGATCATGGAAACATGGTCGGCCCTTTTGCATTTAGACGTTCCGGCTTGCTCGATCATTGTGAGCGCAAACAAAAACGGCCCCTTCGGAAAGGGGCCGTCGGACTTCAGTCGTGTTTGCAACCGAATCGTGGTATGAGTTGATAATACCCGGTAAACAGCGAAAGCCAAGGCGAAATACCAAATGGTGAACGAGAACTCCCAGCAGGAGCGCCTGGCCGTTTATATCGATGGATTCAACCTGTACCACGGCCTACACGACAGTAGTAACCGTGCAAATCTGTAGCTGAATGTCGTAAAGCTGTCTAGATCGCTGCGCCCACGCCAGAGACTCGTATCCGTCAAGTACTTTACCTCTTCCGTACTCAACGACCCTGACGCACAAAGCAGACAAGACCATTACCTAGACGCCCTGGTCGCCGCTAATCCCACAATCCTTGAAGTAATTCATGGCCGGTATCAGCAAAAGGAACGGCGCTGCTTTAAGTGTGGCCACAAATGCATCGGCTACGAGGAAAAGGAAACGGACGTCAACCTTGCAACATCGATAGTCGTAGACGTTGCCAAAGACATCTTCGATACCGCAATGATAGTTTCTGCGGACAGTGCCGTTGCCCCAGCAGTTCGAGCTGCCAGGAAAATCCGATCAAACATGTTCATTTTTTGCGCCTTTCCTCCAAAGCGCTCATCATCCGAACTCAAAGAATTGATGCCAGCCTCCTTTCAAATAGGCGTAGCAACGATCCGCAATGCCCAGCTGCCGGACAAGTTCACGAAGAACGGAAAACACTATCAACGCCCCGACAAGTGGCACTAACGCCTTGCGCTATACCATCCCACCCCAGGCCAGCGATGCCGCGGAGCGCGAATTACGCGCGATCTTCAACGGCACGTCCTTGTGTGTAGGGCCAGATGGGTCTGAGCGTGCAACTTGAGTTGATGACGCAAGCAACACTTCCTCTCGTCCGCCAGACCGAGTATGTGGTGACAGAGTAAATATACGGTTGGGCCGTACACGCAAATGTCGGGAAGGACGATGCGACAAGACGAATCATGCTGGAATTCCGAGGACATTCCGGGCCTTGTGTAGGCAGCCCACAACAACCACAGATGCTTCAGCCAGGGTTCTCTAAAGACGGATCAAGACTCATTCCAAATCCTCAGGCATCACCCCTTAAGAGCCTTTACTTGTTGCTCGGACGGGCACCAAGATCGAGGCCTCCACACCTTCTTATCACGGAGACATGGTCGGCCCCTCACACTGATGCGAGTTGAACTCTGGGAACCTAGGCCTCCTGACTTTCACCCAAGTTACGAACGGAAATCTCGAAGTGAAAGCGCGCTTGCAGAAAGCTTCCGCTCGGACTCCGGATCGATTTACCGACTTCAACTCCCAGCCCCAAGTCCCCACATTTTCCACTACCCACTACCAGACAGGGGTTGTAACGTAGGTCTCACACTTGGGAGGTGTTATGGAATTTACACACGGAACCCCCTGTTGGATGCAGGTGGAGTTCAATGACCTGGATTCCGGTACCGAATTTTTTCGCCGAACAGCTGGATGGGAGATTCCTCCAGGCGATCCAGCAATGGGAGGATACGCAATCGCCTCCATCGCAGGAAAGCCAGTTAGCGGAATCTGGCCAGTGCCAGCGGAAGAGCCCGAACCAGACGCAATAGATGTCTGGATCTCGGTCGACAACATTGAGAGCGCACTCGCGCGAGTTAAGGAACTCGGTGCGGAAGTTATCGCAATGGATGGCGTTGAGATCCAGCAAGTGATGGAGCTCGGCAAGCAAGTTTTCCTCAAGGATCCTTCCGGAGCTCACTTTGGGCTGTGGGAGCCGATCACCTTTAACGGGATTGACGTCATGATGGTCCCCGGTTCACCGTTCTGGTTCGAGCACCTCAGCCCCGACCCAGCCACCTCAGCCGCTTTCTACGCCAACGCCTTCGATCTGGAGTTGGTCAATCACGGCGACGAATACTGGACGATCAAGGTGCCCGGAGCACCGGCAGACGCATACGGTTTTGCGTTCCCACAACAGGACGGGAACACCAAAGCCACCTGGTTTGTTTCACTTTTCACTGACGATCTCGACAAGTCAGCGGACCTCGTTCGCGAAAACGGTGGAACTGCCGACGAAGAGTTCGTTGACATGGGTGAAATGGGCAGGTTCACCTACGCAACGACCCCTGCAGGGGTCCCCTACGGCCTGTGGGAAGCCAATCTTGACGGCATGGACTAACCCGATTGAACTCTTCAGCCGCTGAGTGGCAATGACCAGTGAGGGCCCGGTTCCATCAGATGGAGCCGGGCCCTCACTGGCGGATGAGCCGCCTGATCGGTCACTGTCAGGGAGCAGGAAACTCTGTGGCCGAGTTTTCCTGCTGCTGGTCATCCTCGTCGTAGTTACCGCCCTTGACGGTGATGAGGACGCGCGGCTCACTATCGTCAGCATTCATCGCGTACGCCACGTCGGCGCCCGATGCCATGCTGAGAATTGCTGCCATAAGAGCTGCAATCCGAAGCTTGCTAGTCATTTCATCCTCCTTAGTGCGGTACCTGTGTTCTTGTGAAGAATTGGATTTCGCCCCCAGCTACCTCGACAGGAGCATCGCCCGAATTCAGTGGTTGCCCGGATCAGTCACCCGAGTCAGCGGACGGGGCGGACCAGCCTGAGTCAGCCGAAGGTGCTGAGTATCCGGAATCAGCTGAGGGAGCGGAGACCGGGGACGGAGCCGAAACCGGGGAAGGTGCTGACACCGGTGAGGGTGCCGAGTAGACGGGGGCCGGTGCCTGGACCGGCGCCTTCTTAACGGGTGCGGGCTGCGTCGTGGCGGGCTGACGTGCCGGAGCAGGCGATGCTGCGGACGGGGTCGACACTGCCGACTTGGCGGACTGCGTGCTCTTGGCCGACTGCGTGGAGACGGCGGAGACTGTGGTCTGTGCCGAACGTGCAGAAGCCGTTGAGTTCGAGTCCTGTACGGAGTTGTTTTGGAGCTGGACCGCGGGGGTGACCTGGTCGTTGTTCGAGTCGGCAACCGCGAGGCCAGTGCCTGCGAAGATCGAAAGGGCGCCGAGTGTGCCGGTGGTGATCCACAGTTTGCGTGACATTTTTTCCTACTTCCTATTGCCGCTAGTGACGGGGCCTGAGATCCCGTGGGATTTCCTTGATGCTTATATTCAAGCGAGCAGATATGAAGCGAAGAGGAGTTTCAGATGAGAAACCTTTCATCTTCCACTCAGGGTATTTTCAGCTCGGGCGCGTGCCGGATTATGTAGCACTTCTGCGACTATGGAGGAGGGTCATGCCCTCATCAGCGCGTTCCGCTGTTTCAGAGAGCAATGGTGGGCTTAGTGTCCAGTACTCTCATCACGAGGGTCGGCAAATGGGATGTTGGCGACGCGGTAGGGCTCGACAAGCTGGTCGTAGGTTCCTTCGCCGAGACTGTCGCGGAGAATAATGCATGCAACGAGCGCGAGCGGACCTGTCACGCATGATGAGTTGGCAAGGAAGTACAGTGCCCGACATGCCATCGCATACTGGCCGTCAAAGACCGTCCCATCAAAGATAGATTCAATGAATCCGGTTTCATGACGAGTCCGAGAATAGTCGGCAAGTACCTGTCTACCGGTTTGCTCGACGGCGTGGAATGAGTCTTTTCCTTCATCGTCGAGAAACAGGTACTGGTCGATCAGGTCTTCGATGGCTTTCCCGTGGGGGCCGAACACTGCCCAGTCGGGGAGCTCGTCGATGATACGAATCAGATGGCTGTCGACAAAGGTTCCTCGGAGCATGAGGGACGGCCATTCCGGATAGTCGATGATGGCACCGAGGTGCTCGCTTGCCGGGTGGATTGCTCCGCCGGGATTTTCTGCAAACATCGCAAACCGATCTTGTGCGAGCGTCTGCGCATTGACGAGGTCGCCAGGGAATGGCGGCAGGCCCTGCTGGCCCCGCTCCGGAATTGCGATATACACATCTGTGCCGATGTAACTCATCTGCATCGTTTTCCCCTGTTGCAGTTGTCCACAGCCTAGTCTGCACACAACCAATTGCCACGGGTGTCCGTACCTGCCTTATACGCGATCCGTTTACCCGACATTTTTGGACGCTCCATACCCCTTCGTTACCGACAATTTCCTGGCTTTGAATCACGGAACGAATCCCGCATTAGAGGAGTCTTCCCCGTAGGTCAAGAGTCTGGTACTTTATCTTGTCGGCAGTCCACCCGGAGGGCTCAGCCTACTTCACGCCAGGTCCACGTTTCTTTCTGAAAGCGACATTTATGCTCTGGAAGCTTATCCGCCACTATTTGCGGCCTTATTCGGGGCAGGTGGTTGCTGTCGTGGTCCTGCAGACCTTGACGACACTCGCCACGCTCTATTTGCCGAGCCTCAACGCCGACATCATTGATGAGGGTGTTGCCCTCGGCGACACGGACTACATTTGGCGCACGGGCGGGGTCATGCTTGTTGTTGCCCTCGTCCAGCTGGTTACGGCAGTTTTTGCCGTCTGGTTTGGTGCGCGCGCTTCGATGTCTGTGGGACGGGACCTGCGCAAGGCCGTCTACTCGAAGGTTGATTCTTTCTCATCGGAGGAGATCGCTAAGTTTGGCGCGCCGACTCTCATCACCCGTGGGACGAACGATGTGCAGCAGGTCCAGATGGTCCTGCTTATGACGTTGAACTTCGTTGTCATGGTGCCAATCATGTCCGTCGGTGGGATTGTCATGGCAATCCGGGAGGATCCCGGCCTGTCCTGGCTTGTGTGGACGTCAGTTCCGGTCCTTCTCGTCATCCTTGTCATCCTCATGACGATCCTCATGCCGCTGTTCCAGAAGATGCAGGACGCGATCGACTCAATCAATGGCGTGATGCGCGAACAGATTATGGGTATTCGCGTTGTTCGAGCTTTCCGCCGCGAGCGCTACGAGACAGACCGGTTCACGGACGCCAACTCAACACTTACCGATATTTCGGTTCGTATCGGCCGGCTGTTTGTCATCATGGGACCGCTGGTCACGATCATTCTGCACCTGGCAACAGCAGCGGTCCTGTGGTTCGGCGGCCACCGTGTCGATCAGAACTTGGTCGACGTCGGTTCACTGACCGCTTTCATGCAGTACCTTTTGCAGATCCTGGTCGCTGTCATGATGGGTACCTTCATGTTCATGATTTTCCCGCGCGCGATTATCTGTGCCCGCCGTATCGGTGAGGTTCTGGACACCGACACCTCCGTCCTTGAGCCGACCAGTCCGCGGGTTCCCGATAGCACCGACGGTGCTGTCGAGTTTCGGAACGTTTCCTTCTCCTACCCGGGTGCCGACTCACCAGTTATTGACGAAATTTCGTTTACTGCCCGCCCGGGTAAGACAACGGCGATCATCGGTTCCACCGGTTCTGGCAAGTCCACTCTCATTAATCTTATTCCCCGGCTGTACGACACCACGGCTGGCGAGATTCTTATTGACGGTGTCCCCGTCAACAGCTTGAGCCGCAGTACGTTGACCGGGGCCGTGGGTCTCGTACCTCAGCGCCCCTACCTGTTCTCGGGTTCCGTTGCCGACAATCTGCGTTTCGGAGCACCCGGCGCTACCGAGGAGGACATGTGGGAGGCTCTCGATACTGCTCAGGCGACTGAGTTTGTGAAGGATCGCAGTACCGGTTCCGGGGATGCTCTCGCAACCGGGCTTGAGTCCGCTGTTTCCCAGGGCGGCACGAATGTGTCGGGTGGTCAGCGCCAGCGCCTCTGTATTGCGCGCGCCCTCACGGCCCGCCCCAGAATCTACCTTTTTGATGATTCGTTCTCCGCACTGGATGTGACGACCGATGCGAACCTCCGGGCCGCGTTGAACAACTACACCGAGGGCGCCACCGTCATTATCGTTGCCCAGCGAGTCTCAACGATTACCGAGGCCGACCAAATCCTGGTTCTCGAGGAGGGCCGGATCGTTGACCGCGGAACCCACGAGGAGCTGCTTGCTGGCTCCGATACGTACCGGGAGATCGTGGATTCTCAGATCAGTCAGGAGGAGCTCGCATGAGCACCGATAAGAACGCCAAGAATGACGGCACGCTGACCGACCAGGAGATCGAGGAGCTACAGGACTCGGTTGACATGGGTGACTGGGGCGACGCTGCGCCGCCTCGCAAGGCGATAGCATTTTGGCCATCGGCTATTCGCCTTTTGGGCCTGTTTGCTCGGGAACGAATTGCCCTGACCGTGGTTTTCATCATGGTGGTCATTGCCGTTGTCCTCAGCGTGTGGGCACCGTCCATCCTTGGCGACGCCATGAATGTCATCTTTGGCGGCTTCATTTCTTCCGGCATGCCGGAAGGGGTTTCTCGCGAAGATGTCATCGCGGGACTGGCCGGGGCCGGGGAAGCTCAGCTCGTCGACATGCTGTCCGGCATGCAGTTCACCCCGGGAGCGGGCATTGACTTCGGTGAACTTGGCCGGCTCATCGCCATCGTTTTGGGCATGTATGTTGTTGCCCAGTTCTTCATGTGGTTGCAGGGCAGGATTCTCAACGACATTGTCATGCGCATGGTGTTCCGCATGAGGGAGGACATTGAGAGGAAAGTTAACCGCCTTCCCCTGGCCTACTTCGATACGAACTCGCGCGGTGACATTCTGTCGCGCACCACGAACGATGTCGACAACGTGCAGAACGCGATGCAGCAGGCTTTCACCTCTGTCATCTACTCGGTTCTCACCATCATCGGCATCATCTTCATGATGTTCTCCCTGTCCTGGCAGCTCGCCCTTATCGCCCTCATTGCTCTTCCCCTGTCGGGAATTGTCGTCGGCATTATTGGCACCCGCTCCCAGAAGATGTTTACGAGCCAGTGGCGGCATACGGGCCGACTCAACGGACATATCGAAGAATCGTTCACGGGCCACGATCTTGTGACGGTTTTTGGCCGCCAAGAGCAGATGGGTGAACGTTTCGATGAACGGAACGAGGAACTCTACGAGGCTTCGTTTAAGGCCCAGTTCTATTCGGGCATGATCATGCCGATCATGCAGTGGGTGAACTACCTCGGCTACGTGGGCATCGCCGTTGTCGGCGGTCTGCGTGTCGCCAACGGACAGATGACTCTCGGCGCCGTGACTGCTTTCATCCAGTACTCGCGCGAGTTTAACCAGCCGCTCGGCCAGGTCGCCGGCATGGCCAACATGCTGATCTCCGGCGTGGCCTCTGCCGAACGCATCTTCGAGCTTCTCGATGCTGATGAGCAGGATCCGGACCTGCAGGAACTTGCCGACCAGGGAGTCCTCGACCCGTCGGGACCCCAGCCGGCGATTCTCTCCGAGCCCGTAGCGGGCCGCATCGAGTTCGATCACGTCGCATTCTCGTACAGTCCCGACAAACCTCTGATCACCGACCTGTCGCTCACGGCAGAGCCTGGCCAGGTCGTTGCAATTGTTGGTCCGACGGGTGCCGGTAAGACGACGCTCGTCAACCTCATCATGCGGTTCTACGAGATCCAATCCGGCCAGATCCGCCTAGATGGCGTCGACACGCTACTTCTCGAACGCGGTGAGATACGCTCCCGGATTGGCATGGTCCTCCAGGACGCTGTCCTATTCGGCGGAACCATCATGGACAACATCCGGTACGGCCGGCTCGACGCAACTGACGAAGAGGTCATCGCAGCTGCAAAGGCCACGTATGTCGATCGTTTCGTTCACACGCTCCCCGACGGTTACGACACCATCATCGAAGACGGCGGCGAGAACATTTCCGCCGGCGAACGTCAGCTGATCACAATTGCGCGAGCGTTCATTGCTCAGCCGGCACTGCTGATTCTGGACGAGGCAACCTCGTCTGTCGATACCCGAACCGAGCTTCTTGTTCAGCAGGCCATGGCGGCACTGCGAACCGACCGCACCTCCTTCGTGATCGCACACCGGCTCTCCACGATCCGCGAAGCCGACATCATCCTGGTTATGGAAGAAGGCGCGATTGTTGAGCAGGGAACTCACGAGGGCCTGCTCAAACAGGAGGGCGCGTACTACCGGCTCTACATGTCCCAGTTCACCCAGGGTGAAGACCCGGATGATGAGCCAACCCTGGACACTCCTGCTCTCCCCGAAAGCGGCGGCATGCCCTTCTAGTAGCTGAATGTCCTGGTAACAGAGGAGAATCCCCCTGCGGATCCCTCGGAATAGAGTGGTGAGACCTTGACCGTTTGGTCGAGGACCCACCACTCTTAATTCCCAGCTTGACGAACGCCGGTTCGGTCACTGTCACGACCTGGTCAATGAGGGTTCTGACCGGGGGCTGACCCGGCTAACACCTAAGGTCAGTTACTTGTCCGCGAAGCCTTCCTGCTCATCTGAAGTTGTACCGAATCCGGCGGCA
>NZ_JBQCYC010000015.1:0-49932 GCF_052087705.1 Flaviflexus sp.
ACTCGGCTCCTTCGCCGGTGTCGGCTCCTTCGCCGGTGTCGGCTCCTTCGCCGGTGTCGGCTCCTTCGCCGGTTTCGGCTCAGTCTGCGGTGTCGGCTCCCTCGGCTGATTCGGGTTACTCCGCTCCTACTGCTGATTCGGCTGACTAAGCCAGTCTTGATGCAAGGCAAAGTCCCTGCGCAACACTAAATAACTCGTCAATTCCTAAAGGCCCGCCACACGCGGGCCTTTAGCCTTCCCCGGGGCAACTGCGAGTGACAGGGCTAAGCATCGCATGATGACCTGGCTCTGTTGAGTGGATGGATCCGGACTGTGCGAGACTGGGCCGGTGCTAGATGGCAAGGCGGCTGAAGCGCATGCGGCAAAGATGAGGGGACTAGTTACTGCCGGGGTAGGCATGTCGGTGGATGCTCGGTTCCTTGATGTTCTCTGCCGGAGGGGATCTCACATACTCGATATTGGGTGTGGGATCGGGAACGCAGTACGTGCGTTGAGGGCGGCAGGTCATGAAGCCTACGGAATTGATTCAAGTGAGCAGGTTCTCTCGGTTGCTTATGAGCTTTCGACAGCTGACTGGTTTAGGTCGTTCTCTGCTCAGAGCATCAGTGTGGATTCTCTGGCACGGGCGGCTTTGCCGGTCGAATACGATGCGATTCTCATGACCGGGAATGTCGCGGCGTTCCTTTCTTCCGAAGAACTTGAATCCGTTATGTGCTCGGTAGCACTTCTTCTCAACGATGGCGGGATTCTTGTTATTGGAACAACCACTGCATCACGCGGGGGCCCACGTGATCAGGATCGAATTGCGGAGAGCGTAGATCTGAAACTCCTGCACCGCTACTCTGACTGGCACCTCACTCCATGGTCTCGGAATTCCCCCTGGACGGTGTCAGTGTTTGGGGGCGAAGGTCAACGAGACTTTGGTAGCGGTCCCGATGGGATATTTATTCTGCCGTAGAGTTCTGTCGGCTATGGATCGGATTTGTCTGACTAACGGATCGGGCTTTTCTGATTAACGGATCGCTCGGTCCCATTGCGGAAAATTAACGTAGCTGTGCACGATCGTTTCGGTGGTTGGTCTGTGCAAATGGGAGCTGTGGCAGTAGCGTAGGGGCGTGGATGTTGCCGGACTTATTCTTGTAGGCCTCGCTATTGCGATTGGCCTCATCGGAACGATTATTCAGCTCTATCCCGGCCTGCCAATTATTCTTATTGCGGTCGGGATATGGGCGGCATTTACCGCCACGGCGGCCGCCTGGTGGATCTTTGCCGCTGTCGCCCTCCTCATCGTTCTTGCTTACGTCTTATCGTTTGCTATCCCCGCCAAGGTGATGAGAAACGAGGGGACCCCGTGGAGTGCCATGACGGTGGGGATCATCCTCGCATTCATAGGTTTCTTCGTTATCCCCGTTATCGGCATGCCGATCGGCTTTGTCGTCGGTGTTTACGCGGCCGAGTGGTATCGCCTGCGCAGCACTGAGAGGGCATGGGCCCAAACAAAGTCCGCTCTCAAAGGTGTGCTTTTGTCGATCCTCATTGAGCTGATTGCTGGTTCTCTGAGTGCGGGCCTGTGGATTCTCGGGCTCTTCATAACGTAACGAGTCGTTATGGCGTAATACGTTGTTCCCTGGGTGCAGGTCATGCCCGGGAATGATGGAAAGCTACGGGGCCGCGATTATTCGCGGCCCCGGGCTGTTGTCGTTGGTGATTGACCGTCGGTTTCGGCAGTCCGGTGAGTGCCTACAGGCTGTCGACGACGGCGCTACCGTTGAAGCGGTAGACGTTGGTTTCGCGCTTCTCGAATCCGCAACGCATGTAGAGACGGTTTGCTGCCTCGCGGGTTGGGCGGGAGGTGAGGTCAACTGACTTGGCGCCGAGCTTGTCGGCGTAGGCGACCGCTTCTTCGATGAGTTTGCGGCCGGCTCCCTGGCCGCGGGCGGCCTCAGAGACAACGACGTCCTCGACCCAGGCGCGGAGCCCGGTCGGGATCTTAAACGTGGCAAGGGTCAGCATTCCAACGATTGCATTGGTTTTGTCGTGACGGAATGCAAAAAGGTAGACCATCTCCTGCGCGAGAAGATCATCGACCTGCTCCTCGGTGAGAAGGGTGGCGGACTTGGAGAGCTGCGGGAGCAGCTCATTGATCGCTTCGACAACTTCAAGGGTGGAAACGGTCATCAATTCTACGGACATCGGTAATCCTTCCGGGTCTCTTCGGGTTCCAGTTTGCCACCGCTTGATGATCAATGTGGTGCTCTGAGGACGGTGCGTCCCAAAATTGTCCCCACATCAATAGCCTTTTAGGGGCGACTTTGGTCATGGTGGGCTGGTGCGGCCGGCGACCTTTTGGCAAGGGTGGGCGATCTCGCGGGGCCGTAAGGGCGCTTAATCGTCCGGAGTCCGATAGGCTAACAAGCGGATAAATTCGATCGGGAGGGACTCGACACATCATGACCACATCACCTTCGGATTCTTCGCCAGTTCTTGGCGATTACAACAAAGATAATAAGAGGCGAGTCCTCCTCAAGCTTTCGGGAGAAATGTTCGGCGGCGGCGCCGTGGGCCTGGATGTTCAGGTTCTCACCCGCGTGTCCGCCGAGATTAAGGCGGCCGTCAACCAGGGCGTCCAGGTTGCCATTGTCGTTGGTGGAGGTAACTTCTTCCGCGGCGTTGAGCTTCAGAACGCCGGCATGGACCGTGCCCGCGCCGACTACATGGGCATGCTCGGCACCGTTATCAACGCCGTCGCCTTGCAGGACTTCCTTGAGCATGCGGGAGTTCCCTCCCGTGTTCAGACCGCGATCAACATGGCTCAGATCGCGGAGCCCTACATTCCACTCCGTTCGATTCGCCACCTCGAGAAGGGCCGCGTCGTCATCTTCGGTGCCGGTGCCGGCATGCCCTACTTCTCGACCGACACCGTATCTGCGCAGCGTGCTCTCGAGTTGCGTTGCGACGAGATCCTCGTGGGCAAAAACGGTGTCGACGGTGTTTACACGGCTGATCCGAACAAGGATCCGTCAGCGAAGAAGCTTGACTTCCTTACCTACCAGGATGCTCTGGCGAAGGGCCTGCGGGTGGTCGACGCTGCGGCGTTCTCCATGTGCATGGACAACAATATGAATATGCGGATCTTTGGAATGGGAGAAGAAGGTGCGGTCACGCGTGCACTTCTCGGTGAAAAGATCGGTACCGTAGTCTCAACAACTCCACTGGAACAGGACAACTCATGATTGACGACATTCTGCTTGATGCAGAAGACAAAATGGAAAAGGCGATCGAGGTAGCTCGCAACGACTTCTCGAACATCCGCTCGGGCCGTGCCAACGCCGGCATGTTCAACTCGATCCTCGTCGACTACTACGGTGCACCGACGCCGCTTCAGCAGCTCGCGACCGTCGCGATCCCCGAGGCTCGTACCGTGACGATCTCGCCCTACGACCGTAGCTCGATCCAGGCGATCGACAAGGCCCTGCGCGAGTCCGATCTGGGAGTGAACCCGACCGACGACGGTCAGTTCCTGCGTATCAACCTGCCCCCGCTCACGGAGGAGCGTCGCCGCGACTACGTGAAGCTGGCCCGCACGAAGGCTGAGGACGCTCGTATCACGATCCGTTCGATCCGCCGCAAGGCCAAGGAAGAGCTCGACCGCATCAAGAAGGACGGCGAGGCCGGCGAGGACGAGGTTGAGCGCGCCGAGAAGGAACTCGAGTCCGTCACCAAGCGTCACACGGACCTTGTTGACCAGATCCTTGACGCCAAGGAAAAGGACCTTCTCGAAGTCTGACATGGAAGCTGTCAAAGGTGATGCGTGGCTGGGGAAGCTCGCACCGAGACCCCCTAAACCACCGGCACCTACCGAGTCGCGGGCAGGAAGGAACCTGCCCGCGGCCATCATCACAGCACTGGCCCTCCTTGGAGCCGTGGGCCTGTCGCTGTTCGTCTGGATCGACAGCTTCATCGTGCTCGTCGCACTGTTCATGATGGTGGGGCTGTGGGAAGCCGCAGGAGCATTCTCCACCCGTGGGTTCTTCATCCCGGTCCTACCACTGTGGATCTCCGCGGCTGGCATAGCAGCCGCAACCTGGTTCTTCGCCGACGTTGGCCTGCTCGTCACGTTCTCATTCGCTGCCATGCTCGTCATAGCGTGGCGGTTTAGAGCCGGCGGGAAGTGGGCAGCACGCGACTGTGCAGCCGGTGTTTTCGCGCTTTCCTGGATTGGCCTGCTCGGCGGTTTTGCCGTGCTGCTTGCCGGCATGGAGAACGGTGCCTGGGCAGTCATTACCTTTGTTATCTTGCCTGTGGCATCGGATACTGGCGGCTACTTCGCCGGTGTGCTCGTTGGTAAGCATCCGATGGCGCCGACGATCTCTCCTAAGAAGTCTTGGGAAGGCTTTGCCGGTTCAATCATTACCGCCATGATCATCGGCGTGCTCTGTGCGCACTTTGCTCTCGATATTCCGGCCTGGTGGGGAATTATCCTCGGCGTGTGCTGCACAATCGCGGGAACCGCAGGAGATCTATCCGAGTCGCTCCTCAAGAGAGACCTGGGCGTGAAAGATATGGGGTCGATCTTCCCCGGGCACGGTGGCGTGCTCGACCGCGTCGACTCGATCCTCGTGTGCGCACCGGTTGTCTACATTCTGCTTCTTGCGGCCACGGGCGGCTTCGCGGCGTAGCCGACCGGCTGTTTCATCAGCCGCGCATTGTTCCGTAAGGCAACGACTTGTTGCGCCTCTGCGAATTCAATGATTTGTTGCTTTTCGATGCTTGACCGCATCGTTGACTGAGTCACTTGCCTTTCGTGAGCGTGACGGACCTTTCTTATCTGTGGGTGTCAACTCCCAGTCTCATTTGAGAGACTTGGCGGGTGACTAACTCGAAGCCCCGCCAGGTCAGGCCCGCCGTCGAATCCGGACCCCGTCCGGTCCTTACGTTCACCGCGCAGCGACGCGGCAAGCCTCCCCGCCATTTTGCCGACCTTTCGGTCGAGGAGCGGAAGGAGGTCGCTGAGAAACTTGAGGTTCCAGGGTTCCGCATGGACCAGATCGCCAGGCAGTACTACGTGCACCGCAACGCGGACACGTCAACAATGACCGACCTGCCGGCGGCGGACCGCGAACGCCTCGGCGAGGTTCTGTTCCCGCCGCTCCTTGAGAAGGTCCGCGACCTCGAAGCAGACGGTGGTTCGACCGTGAAGACTCTGTGGAAAATGCATGACGGGGTCATGGTTGAATCCGTTCTCATGCGCTACCCGGACCGGGCCACCCTGTGCGTGTCCTCCCAGGCCGGTTGTGGCATGGCGTGCCCGTTCTGCGCTACCGGACAGCAGGGTTTCACCCGCAATCTCTCCACGGCCGAAATCATGGAGCAAATCCGCCAGGCCCACCTCGCGTGCGAGCGCGGCGACCTGGGCGAAAAGGTTCGCCTCACCAACATTGTGTTCATGGGCATGGGCGAGCCCATGGTCAACTTCAAGGCCGTGTTCAACTCGCTGCACCGGATCTGCGATCCGGCACCCTCCGGGTTCGGCATGTCTGCGCGCGGTGTCACCGTGTCCACCGTTGGACTTGTTCCCGGTATCAACAAGCTCGGGGATCTCGGCCTGCCCGTCACACTCGCCGTCTCACTCCACGCTCCCGACGATGACCTGCGGGATGATCTCATCCCGATCAACTCACGGTTCAAGGTCAAGGAGCTCCTCGACGCATCACGCGAATACTTCGTGAAGACCGGTAGGCGCGTCTCCATCGAATACGCCCTGATCAAGGACATGAACGACCACCAGTGGCGCGCCCAGGCACTCGCAGATGAACTGAACAAGCGTGGGCACGGGTGGGCGCACGTGAACCCCATCCCGCTGAACCCCACCCCGGGATCGATCTGGACCTCGTCGACACGGCGTGCGCAGGACACCTTTGTGCAAACTCTGCGCGATAATGGGATCCAGACAACGATCCGTGACACGCGCGGCTCCGATATCGACGGCGCGTGCGGACAGCTGGCAGCGGAACTGGTTGCCCAGAAAGGCCGGGGATAGTGGCAACGTTTGCGAAGACTGGTGTGTGGCGACGAGGCTATGACATCGATGCCGTGGACACCTTCTTTGACAAAGCAAAGAAGCTCTACCAGGAAGAAGAACTGTCCGTAGAGCTCGAAGTTGAGAAGATCCGGACCGTGGCGTTCAAACTCGTTCGCAACGGATATGACACCTCCGAGGTCGACCATGCCCTGGACCGGCTCGAGCAGGCCTGCTGGCAGCGGCAACGCGCCCAGGTCGTCTCCGGCGTGGGAAGCCAGGAATGGCTGACCCGGGCCTACGAATCGGCTTCCTCCCTCTACCCGCGCCTGAATAGGCCAAGGGGAGAGCGCTTCAGGGCCCCGAATAAAGGGCAGGGCTACAAGAGGTCCGAAGTTGATGAACTCCTCGATCGCCTCGCGCTCTACTTCGATGGCAAGGGTGACATGAGCGCGGGGGAGGTTACGAACTCCTCGTTCACCATGACTCGCAAGTCCAACGGCTACGACGTTGCCGTTGTTGACGTCTATCTCGATCGGGCCAGCAGTGTCCTCCAGGCAGTCGAATGATCGACATTGTCATTCTCGGCTCCACCGGGTCGATCGGAACCCAAGCTCTTGACGTCGCCCGGCAGCAGGGCAGCTTCAACGTTCGTGGACTATCGGCAGGCGGCGGGAACCTCGCGCTCCTCGCACAGCAAGCAGCTGAGTTTAACGTGCCGGTCGTTGGTATCGCGGATACCTCGAAAGCCGATAAACTAGCGCAGGCACTGAAGAGCGCTGGTTCCGAAGCTGAGATTATGACGGGCGAGAATGCATCTGAGCAGCTCGGGGCCCTAGTTCCGAGCGGTACCGTCGTCAACGGCATCACCGGCTCCATCGGCCTCAAACCCACCCTCGCAGCGTTGCGTGCGGGATCCACCCTTGCGCTTGCGAATAAGGAATCGATGGTGGCGGGAGGAACTCTCGTCAAGGAAGCCATGACCCGGCCGGGGCAGATCGTGCCCGTTGACTCCGAACATTCCGCGATCGCCCAGGCGCTCCTTGGTGGCAGGCACGAGAAGGGCCTCACCTCACCGGTCGTGACCGGGAAATCCGAGGTAAAGAAGCTTGTTCTGACCGCCTCCGGCGGTCCGTTCCGCGGCAAGAAGCGCGATGAGCTAACCGGAGTGACGGCCGAGCAGGCTCTCAAGCACCCGACGTGGGCCATGGGACCCGTTGTCACCATCAACTCCTCGTCACTCATGAACAAGGGCCTCGAACTCATCGAAGCATCCCTGCTGTTCGATATTGACCCGGACGACATTGTCCCCGTCGTTCACCCGCAGTCGGTCATTCATTCCATGGTCGAGTTCATTGATGGATCGACACTTGCCCAGGCATCGCCGCCCGACATGAAACTTCCGATTGCTCTCGGGCTGACCTGGCCGGAGCGCATGGAAGGGATCGCTACCCCCTGCTCGTGGGACAGCCCCGTCCAGTGGACGTTCGAGCCGGTCGACCACGAAACCTTCCCTGCACTCAGCCTCGCGAAGCAGGCACTCAAGGCGGGCCCCCTCCATCCGGCTGTCCTGAATGCCGCCAACGAAGAGGCCGTCGATGCGTTCCTTCGTGGCAGGCTCGGCTACCTCGAGATGGCGTCCCTTGTTGAACAGGTGCTCGGAGAATTTGATTCCCCATCCGTAATCACCCTCGATGAGGTTGCCGCAGCCGAAGACTGGGCGCGTGCCCGGGCACGGGAGATTGCCGCGTGACCATCACCGGACTCATTGTCCTCATCATCGGGATCATCCTTGCCATTGCCCTCCACGAGCTTGGCCACCTCATTCCCGCCAAGCTTTTCGGAGTGAAAGTCCCGAGATACTTCATCGGATTCGGTCCGACACTGTTCTCGAAAACAATTAACGGAACAGAGTACGGGGTGAAAGCAATACCACTTGGCGGCTTTGTTTCCCTCTCGGGCATGTATGCCCCATCCAAACCCGGCGCGAAGATCACGAACCGCAAGGGGCAGCTGACGCTCGCCGAAGAAGTGCGGCAAGTATCTGCGGAAGAGCTGGAACCGGGGGAGGAAGATCAGGCGTTCTACAAGCTGTCGGTCCCGAAGAAGCTCGCCGTCATGTTCGGCGGTCCCTTCGTTAACCTCCTGATCGCTCTTGTTCTTTCCGCTGTTCTCCTCGTCGGAGTGGGCGCCCCGGCGCTCCTGTCCCAGGTCGGTTCGGTTGCCGAATGCGTGAGCTCAACCGAATGCACTGACTCCGACCCACAAGGTCCCGCTTCCCAAGCCGGCCTACAACCGGGCGATGAGATTGTCTCCTGGGGCGGTAATGAAACCGAGTCCTGGAACGATGTGCAGCAGGCCATTACCCGCGGCGAGGCGGCCCCCACCGACGTTGTTATCGAACGCGACGGGGAGCGCATGACGCTCACGGTCACGCCTGTTATGCAGGATAGGCCCGTCGTTGACGCGGAGGGTAACCCGGTCATGGACGGCGATGACTACGTCACCGCTCCCGTGCCCTATGTTGGTATCTCACCCGCAATCGGATTGGAGAAGCAGTCCCTATCGGCGGCGCCCTCGTACCTTGGCAACATGCTGTGGCAGACCGCAGGAATCATTGTTCGCCTGCCCCAGCAGCTGTGGAACCTGACCTCCGATTTTGTGACGGGCCAGGAACGCGACCAGACCGGGATCGTCGGCATCGTCGGTGTCGCCCAGGTAGCCGGTCAGATCACCGGCGCAGATATCGAAGGCTATTCGGGTCTAGAAAAGTCGGCCGATCTCATCAACCTGCTGGTTGCGCTCAACATTTCGCTGTTTGCGTTCAACATGCTTCCGCTCCTGCCACTCGATGGTGGCCACATTGCAGGGGCCCTTTACGAGGGAGCAAGACGCCAGTGGGCGAAGCTCCGCGGCAAGCCAGATCCGGGACCCGCGGACACGGCGAGGCTCATGCCGCTCAGCTACGTCGTTGCTGGCGCGTTTATCCTCATGACCGTGATCCTTGTCGTCGTTGACGTTTTCAACCCGATCAGTCTCTACTGATCGCTGGCTACAAGTTGATCGCCGGCCACAAGCTGGTCTTCGACTGTCGTCCAACTGCTGATCTGCCACTGGGCACAATCATTTGCTGGCCACGGATCAGGTATTCGGGCAGATTTGAATTTTCGTAAAGATGCCGGACGGGGTCTCTTCAATGCAGGTAAGCACGTCTGTCGGAAGACTTTGGACCTGCTCGATAGCCCTCTGACCAGTATCAATCAACTAACGAAAGAGACGGTTCTGTTCCGCAGGTGCGGTTAGCGGACTAGAGTTTAGTGAATGAGGAGAAACGTTCTGCGGCGAGAGGGGAAGACCATGCCAAAGTTTCTGATCTCATTTCCATCCAGCGCGATGAATCTGACGCCCGAGGAACTGGAAGAAGCCGTCAATGATTCGCATGCTGTTTGGCGTGAGGCAGTGGACGCAGGTGTCTGGGTGTTTGGTGGAGCGATCGACAAGGATACGGCGCCAGTTATTGTCGAAGCCGATGGTGCTATGACGCGTGGAACCTATCCTGATTCCGGAAAACTTGACGGTGGGTTTGCGATCTTCGACGTGCCTACCTACGAGGAGGCGGTTGAGTGGGCCGCGAAGATAGCGAAGGACTGCAAGTGCCCCCAAGAGCTGCGGATCTTCAGTGATGATCCTGAGGCCTAACCAGGCAAGCTTGAGGAGGCCCTAGCCTGGACAGTTGATCCCCGACTGGATAAACGAACCGGAGACCTCCACGTGAAGGTCTCCGGTAAATTCATTGATCCCCTTTCCTCTACGTGCGGTAGATGGGCCACATGGCCCCGGCCCAGAAGCAGATTACGATAAGGATGATGGTGCCTGCCAGGACGGCGATATCGAGGGTGGTGATCGTCAGGTAGGCGAGGCGTAGTTGCCTGCCGCGTCCGTCCTCTTGGGCGTAGGTGAAGCCACGGGTCTCGAGTGCCTCCACGGTTGTTCGTACGTTCTTCGCGGTGTTGAGGAAGATAGGGTAGAAGCTCAGCACCGCCATCTTCACCCAGTGGACGATGGTGCGCCACGCAAAGATGCCGCGTTTTTCTGGTGCCGCCATGCGCAACCGATAGCCGTCGAAGACGGTGTTGAACTCTTCAACCATGATGGGGAGCATGCGGTATCCGTAGGAAACGCCAAAGGCCAGCAGGCTGGGTGCCTTGAAGGCGAGCAGAGCATCGGAGAGTTTCTCGGGATCGAGGGAAACGAAGGCCGCCATGGAGGCCATGGATACGGCTCCGAGTTTCAGGTTGAGAACACCGAGGGCGATGAGGGTGTCGAAGTTACCTCCGAAAAGCAGGGAGGCTGCGACGAGGTAGATGATTTCGAATCCGAGCCCAATGATGAACAGGCCAAGGACGAGGGGACCGACGCGGGCGGCGATGACGGAGACGGCGCCGAGGAGGAACAGTCCCGCCAGGACGGTCACGTTGTGGGTGAACCAGGGGACGATCGCGAGGATCAGGTACCAGACGATCACAGCCCGGGGATCCATCTTGCTGAACAGGCCGCCGCGGGTCGCGTAGGCGGTACGGATAAGTTCGAGCTTCACCCATTCGATGGAGAGAACATCTCGTTGTTTGCGTGCCATTACACGGCCTCCATGGAGTTCTGCAGGGCGGAAACAAGTTCGTCGACGCTCAGCGGGGGAGGGGTGACTCCCAGTTCGTTGCCGAGGAGAACAACCTGGGGTGGGACCACCCGTGCCCGTGCCAATGTCTCTGGCATAGTAAACAGCTCCCGCGGTTCGAGATCTGCTGCGACCGTGCCGTTTTCGAGAACAATGACTCTATTCGCCCACTCGGCCACCAAATGCATGTCGTGGGTGGCGACTACGGTGCACTCGATGACGTCGGCGAGCTCCGCCAGCATGGTGGTGACGTCCTCGCGGGACGACACATCGAGGGAGGACGTCGGTTCGTCCAGCAGGAGGATCCGGGGCCTCATGGCGAGCCCAATGGCGAGGGTCGCGCGCCTCTGTTGCCCGCCGGACAGTGCTCTGCCGTCTCGATCCGCGAAGTCGGTGAGGTTCACTCGGTTGAGTGTGTCGTCGACAAGTTCTTCCCAGTTCTCGATTCCCCGTCCCTCGGGGAAGAGGGCGGTGTCGGAGCGGATCGAGTCTTTGAGGAACATCTGCTGGGGATGCTGGTAGAGATAGGCGGCGATCTCGGAGAGCTTGCTGGCCGACCGGCTACGGGTGTTCACCCCGTCGATCTCAACCTCACCGGAGCGAGGCACGGACAGTCCTGCCAGTTGCTTGAGGAGCGTGGTCTTGCCAGAGCCGTTGCCGCCGACGACGGCAATACGGTCCCCCGCATAGAACTCCAGGTTGATGCCCTTGAGGACCGGGAGGACGTCCCCGCCGACGGACTTGTACCCGTGGTGGAGGTCCGTCGTGCGGGCAACGACTCGTTCGGCCGGGCGGTGTCGCGGAAGGGCGGTGACCATGCCGGTTGCCATGCCCCGATCTTCGAGCATTCGGGCGGCGGTGGGCACTTCCCTGGGTGCTCTTTCCATTCCCATGGTGGAACAGACCTGGACGACCTGGGGCGCGGGGATACCGTGCTCTTCCAGTTCGTCCGTGCGGTTGACGGCTTCGTCGATGTTAAGATGCCAGACGGGTACACCATCAGCCATAAGCACGACCGATTTCGCGTATTGTGCGATGAACTCGGCGTGGTGCTCGATGGTGATAATGGTCAGTCCCTGCTCGTTGAGTTCCTGGAGCTGACGATAGATTTCGTGGGCTCGGGCCGGGTCGAGTTCGGCGACGGGTTCGTCAACAACGACGATGTCGGGACGCAGGGCAAGCACGGCGGCGAGTGCCGTCGTGTGTGCCTGCCCGCCGCTGAGTGCCCAGGTGAAGCGGTCAGCGATGTTCTCAATACCAAGGGGGTGAAGAACCTCTGCGGAACGCTCCTCAAAGTCAGCGTGTCCGAAGTTGACGGGACCGAACCTGATCTCGTCACGGACGGTGGGTCGGACCAGCTGGTTCTGGAAGTCCTGGTAGACGTATCCGACCTTGGAGGAAAGGACGGCAACATTCGACTCGAAAGTGTCGATGCCGTCGACGATAACATCGCCTGCGAAGTCGCCGTTCCAGTAGTGGGGGATGAGTCCGTTGAAGGTTTTGCACAGGGTGGTTTTACCCGAGCCGTTGCCTCCAACGATGGCGATGAAGTCGCCACGCTCAATGGTGAGATTAACGTTTTTGAGGGTGTCCTCCTCAGCTCCCGGGTAGCGGAAGCTGAGATCGGACACCGTGATGATCGGATTGCTCACGCATCGACCTTGTCGTTGTTATCGACCTGCTGGTCGGTGTTCTTATCCCGGATTCCGATCCGGTATGCGACAAAGGCAATGATCGTTGTCAGGACGATCGCGCCCACGCCAACCCAGAGGAAACTCATGCCGTACTGTTCCAGGAACTCGGGTTCGAAGACACCGATTTCAACATCCCAGGACTCGAGGAAAGCAAAGAAGGCGGAACCGATTGCGATAGCAACGGCAACGACAACGAACCAGCCTGCGCGGGGAGCCTCACCGGGGATCGGCTCACCGGGGACGCGGGGACGCATACCCATGAGGGGCTCGATCATGCCGTGAAGCGCGGGGATGAGCCACATAGCGGGGATGGCGCCGAAGAGGATACCGGAGATAACAATGTCGACACCGAAACCAATCGACTCGATAGCGAGCATCGACTCTGGAAGACCCTCGACGTACTCGGCGTCCTCAAGACCAACCCAGACCTTCGTCAGGTCAACGGCAGCCGACAGGAACTTGTCGATAACAACCACCATGATCGCGCCAACCCAGATCTGGGTCTTCGAACGCGGATCACGGATGAGGGAGCCTGCGATAAAGAGGGCGAGGAACATCTGGAAGAAGCCCTCAATCTCCGCCAGGCCGGAGAAGTCACCCATGAGCAGGTCAACGAAAACAATCTCACCAAGCGGTGCGCCAAGTGCTGCCCAGAAAGGCGAGAACAGGGCAACCATCGTGAGGGGGACAAAGACGAAGTAGGAGACGGACACGTCGATCGGGCCGAGCGACACGTCAGGAATGATTTCAAGGATGATGTTTGCCAGGCCAAACAGGGCCATCGACAGAACGAACACCATGAGCTTCTGAGGGGTAGAGAGAGTGGGCTTGGAACCTTCGGTGCGAACGCGACCGGCGCGCTCATACGTTGTGGACATGATCTTCCTTCGCGAGGGAGTGGATGATAGCTGAGGAAAGTTGTTGGGGAGTATCGACAACGAGTGTTGCCGTACCGTCGGACAGGGCATTATCGAGGACATTGTCGGGAGTGGAACCACCCCGGATCAGGGCACGATTGGCTATGCCCGCGCGGCGAGCACCCGCCGCATCATTGACTGGCTTGTCGCCAAGGAACCAGGAGTTCTTAGGATCGGCACTGGCAATAGCGAGAGCTTCTTCAAAGATTGGAGCGCTCGGCTTACGAACACCGATCTCGTCGGAACAGACAAAGGCATCGATGGTGAGCCCGTGCCTTTCGCATTCGGACCGCACCGTGCGTCCCGAAATCGTGTTCGAGACGACGATGATTGCCATGCCGTTCTCCCTGCACGTCTCAAACAGTTCCGGGATCCCCGGACGGAGAGTGCGGGAAGTCTTAGCCCCGGCGAACCTCACCGTCAGGTCGTGGGCCTCAGCTCGGAACCATGCGGCGTTCACAACGCCTAGGAACTCGTTCACGGTGGCCCAAAACTCGGTGGGTTGCTGCTCGGGAATATCGGTGCGGGAACCCGCCAGGAAAGCCTCGTTCCATGCTGTCTTCAGCTTCTTATGAACGGCACGAGCAGAGTCAATAGCCTCACGAACCTCAGAGGCTGTCACAATATCGCCAGGTAGGAGAGGAATCCGAGAAGCAACATCTTCAGCAACCTCATTGACTGCCTCAGGATTGGGCGTAGATGTCGAAATAACACCGCCGTGATCGATGAGCAGGGCAGCGCGCGAACCAAATACATTTGTGGTCAGTGAACCGCTGGTTTGGTGCGATGATGCTGGGTCGGACTTTGACGATGCTCCGGTGGGAAGAAGAACCGAGCCCGGCTGTGACGAAGTCGGTGCCGGCCGTGACGCCGCCGGTGCCTGTTGGGACTCGGACGCTGTCTGTTGGGACGTCGTCGAGGTACCCCGAAAGGAGTATGGATCCATCTGTTCCGTAGCGTTGATGAGCGCGTCAAGGAGTCCACGCGGATCATCAAAGACAGCGTCTGGGGTTTCGCGGACGTAGAACGGAGGATTGTCGGTGTGCTTAGAACGAGTGAGGATCAGTCCGGCAACGCCGGCCGCCCGGCCCGCGGCAACATCCCGGTCCTGCGTGTCACCCACGTACCAGCACTTGTCGACATCGACATGCAGAGCGTCGGCCGCGAGGGCGATCATGCCCGGATGAGGTTTACGGATACCGACCTCATCAGAATAGACCTGCACCCCAAAGAACGAATCTATTCCGTGCTCGGCAAGGATCCTGCGGTGTGCCAGGCCAGCATGAGCATTGGACACAATGCCAAGAGGAATTTCGTTTGCTTTGCAGAACTCGAGGAGTTCCGGAATGCCAGGGCGAACAATGTGGTCGGACATTGTCATCGAGATCGTGGCAAGCAGTTCTGTCGCCTCTGCAATGAGGAGCCTTCGCGGTCCCTCGGGTAGACGAGAGAACAGGAACTCTCCAACAACCTCCCGAGCGTCGATCTCGGTGGGGTAGGGGCGTCGTGACGAGGAATGCTTCCAGTGCTTGAGGCCGGTTCTGCCTGCCTCAAGCTCGCGGGCCAGCTCGTCCTCGGACAGGTCGTAGCCGCCGCGCAGAAGCATTTCGCGCACCTGACGTGCCACCTCCCTGAGACCGGTAGGTCGCTTCTGTGTTTCAAAGACGACTCCGCCGAAGTCGAGCAGGAGCCCGTGGGGGCGGTGAGTAAGAGCCATGTGTCCTCGTTTCTGGAACGGTCTAGTCGTGACCTTAGAGGGCGTAAGTGACATCCACGTGGCGGGAAGGTTAACAATTCTGGAGCGTTCCAGAACGTGATAGAACTAGTACATGCGAAACCGAACAACAATCGTCGACGTGGCCAAGGCAGCGGGAGTGTCAAAATCACTCGTTTCCCTTGCCATCAGAGGCGATGCTGGAGTGAGCGACGAAACGCGCCAGCGGATCCTCGCGGTTGCCGATGACCTCGGATATCGCTCCAATGTGTGGGCGCGTTCCCTGGCACACGGGAAAACCAACATGATTGGCGTGCTACTGACGGACCTCAGTAACCCCTACCACACCGACGTTGTTATCGGCGTGGAGGATGCTGCCCACGAACGTGGACAGAACGTTCTTATCAGCCACGGCAGGCGAGACCCTGATCTGTTGGCGAGCCAGCTCCTAAAGTTTGAAGCACTTGGCGTTGATGGCATCATCGTTATTTCTGCGCATACCCCCAGTGATGTCATTGCCGATATTGCACAGCGCACGCGAGTGGTCATTGTTGGTCGGCCAGGGGAGCTACCGGAAAGTGTGAGCCGAATCCGTAACGATGACGAACTCGGAGCAAGAAGGGCAACCACCCACCTTCTCGAGAGCGGCAGAACGCGTATCGCTTTCCTCCAGAACTCGACCTCGCCCTCTGCTCGTGCGCGGCAGAAGTCTTACGAGCAGACACTAAGGGAAGCAGGGCTAGATCCTCTCGTCCTTACTCCAGGTGACCTCACTGCCGATGCGTTCACAGGGATTGACGGAATCGTTGCTGCCAATGATCGCGGCGCAGTCCACGCACTTGGGGAGGCAAGCGATGCTGGGGTACGCGTACCAAGCGATCTTGCGATAGTCGGCTATGACAACTCGCAGCTTTCTCGAGTTGTCCGGCCGCAGCTTTCTTCCGTCGATCAGCCGAGGATCCAGATGGGAAGAAGAGCACTGGAAGCCGTACCCGGCAACGAGGTCATCCACGAAGTGTTCGAACCCGAACTCGTCATCCGTGACTCCTCGGCGCTCGAGAGAGCAACTGTCGAGAGCTAGCCGATAGAACCGGGTAGCGTGGTGTCAGGAGAGAAAATGACTGACACCTTCACAAAGTCTTCCGCAAACAACCGCGGCGAAGCCGCAGGCCTCACCTGGCTCGGCCAGGTTACGGGTGGCGGGGGAGCGCGCGTCGCCCGCGTCATCCACGTAGACGACTCCGTTCTCGAGATCGAACGGATTAAACAGGCTGCTCCAATCCCCGAGAATGCTCGAGCCTTCGGCCGGGCACTCGCCCACACTCACGCGGCCGGAGCACCCTGGTGGGGATGTACACCCGAGGGGTGGATTGGTCCCGACCACATTGGGCGCTCGCGAACAAAGCTGTTCCCCGAAAAAGAAACCGCACCCACATCCTTCGGCCAGTTATACGGCGAGCACCGCATCGCCGACTTCGCCAAACGCATCGTTGACCGCGGAGTCATCACCGCGAAAGAAGCGAGAATCTTCGACGACCTAGCCGAGCGGCTCATCGCAGGTGACTTCGACTCCGAACAACCAAAGTTCGTACAAGACGCCGGATTCGACGTTGCCAGACTGCATGGCGACATGTGGGCAGGAAATGTTCTCTACTGCGGTGGACCTACCGGCGCCGCGTTGATTGATCCCATGGCGCACGGCGGGCATGCAGAAACGGACCTGGCTGCGCTCGCGGTCTTCGGTTTCCCCTACCTTGAAGAGGTCTACGCAGGCTATGACGAAGCCTCACCCTTGGCCGATGGGTGGCGGGAAAGAAGCGAACTCCACCAGCTCGGAATGATCATCATGCATGCCCACCTGTTCGAAGGACGCTACGTGGGGTGGGCGGAGGAGGTTGCGGGGAGATATGTCTAAGAGAGGATCCAAGTGCTCTGCGGTATTGCCGTGGTTAACTCAAATGCCTACATCACCTATTGAGTGACATGGAAAGGTAATACTGAGTCGTCGAGTGCCCGAGCTAATGGCTCAGTTTGTGAATAGCCCCAGTTGCTCGCCATATCGACGTGCGGATCTCTTGAAATTTGAATTGCACGCAAAATCACAAACATGCCGGTTTCGGTAGGTCCAATGTGCACCACGTGCGATTTCAGTACCGCACCAGATGCAAGGTTCGCCACCTGTCGCCCGTCCTTCCGGATGGAGGACTAGCTTCAAGTATCGGTACCAATCGCGACCGCAATTAGGATCCCGAGCCTGCGTTTGTGCCCACTCTGGCAATTTCCAGCTGCTACCTGTGTTTGCACGTTCAGCAATCCTGCGCCGAATCTCATCCTCTTCCACCGCAAGTCGCTGAAGGAACTCAACCTCGGTGAGTATCTCTAATGGTTGCCCGTTCTGCTGGAGGGTCAAAGCCTTTTCAAGTTTTGATGACATTGATGCGCCCGGTCGCAGTGTGGTTGACGAGAAGCCGCCCACCACTACGAGGGAGGTCTTCTTGGTCACGCCTGTCTGGGCGGTCGCGCCCTGCTTAACTGCGAGAGCTATGGCATCGTTGCGTTTGAGGCGGAGCGCCCCTGTGAAGCAAATCGTCTCCCCGACGAATGCGCCATTGATATGTGGTACGTCATCCGATATTCCAAGCTCTTCTAGTGAAACGTCTTTTGGCTGGATGGGACGTTCGGCCGCAACCTGAATCTCACTCAAATCACTTAAGCCAATTCGATCTGCGAGTGATAACAACACGCGGCTCGCCGCCTCTGCGTCTGCTGCGGCGTCGTGATGTGAAAACTCAGGTAAGCCGAGTTCCTTTGATACCCACGCAAGCCCAAAAGATGGTAACGACATCGACTTCTTCGCCAGATTGAGAGTGCAGAGCCAAGGGTTCTCGGGCCACTCAAGATCGTAAGCATCGTATGCACGAAAGAAGACACTCTTATCAAAAGCCGCATTGTGGGCGACGAGAACATCGGCTCCTATGAGCTCATTGATTTCCTGGTGAATGTCCACCCATTCGGGAGCATTCTCAACTTGGTCCGGGGTAATGCCATGAATGTCAATATTCATTGGGTTGAAATCTCTGAAGCCCTCGGGTGGATTAACCAGGCTTGAGTACCTTGCGGTAGCCTGGCCGTCCTTAACCTTGGTAATCCCCACCGCGCAAATAGACGCTCGTCGGCTATTTGCTGTTTCAAAGTCAATCCCAGTAAAAGTTAAGCCACTCATCAGTAATCCCTCGCCATTGAAGTGTAAGTAAAACTAATATATCGCGAATAACCAGGTTCAATGCGTGGTACCATAGCAGGTCTCATTGTTATAACACGCGGTTACTCTGCGCCTCCCAATCTTTCCTATGTGAGAAGGGGGGTTTTGCCTTTTGCCGTAACTGACATTATCCGCTAGCTAAAATGGATTGCTACTCTCACCGCAAAGTGGACTTGCCTAGCTGTTGAAAGCTCGCAAATTTTTGATCATTGCGGAACGGATCAAATTCGATAGAGAGTAGCTGTGGATGGCCCTCAAACGAGTAGATCACAACAGTCCCTTCGGGTCGGCAATAGGGCGTCTCGGTAAAGGGGAGAAACTCTAGGCGGTCGGTGACATAATGGAGCGGTGACTGAACCAATATCGCTTGGAATGCCTGGTGTCCACGAGGAGCCGGCCGTGCTCTCCCCGAGGAAGAAGACCCGCAGGATCAAGGTGGGTGACGTCTACGTGGGCGGTGATGCCCCGATCTCGGTGCAGTCGATGACGACAACAAAGACGCACGATATTGGTGCCACGCTGCAGCAGATTGCTGAGCTGACGGCATCGGGTTGCGACATTGTTCGCGTTGCCTGCCCGACCGATAAGGATGCTGAAGCCCTCAAGGTTATTGCCCAGCAGTCCACGATCCCGGTCGTCGCCGATATTCATTTCCAGCCACGCTATGTGTTCGCAGCTATTGATGCTGGTATGGGAGTCCGGGTTAACCCGGGCAACATCAAGAAGTTCGATGATCAGATTCCCGAAATCGCCAAGGCCGCGAACCTCAACGGGACGGCGATGAGAATCGGCGTGAACGCAGGCTCTCTCGATCCGCGCCTACTCAAGAAGTACGGGAAGGCTACGCCCGAGGCGATGGTCGAGTCTGCTGTTAACGAGGCGCACCTTTTTGAGGAGGCGGGCTTCTACGACTTCGCGATCTCCGTTAAGCACCATGATCCCGTCATCATGGTCCGAGCCTACGAACTGCTGTCCGAGGCAGGTGAGTGGCCACTGCACCTCGGGGTCACCGAGGCAGGTCCTGCCTTCCAGGGCACGATCAAGTCCTCGGTTGCGTTTGGTGCTCTCCTTGCCCAGGGTATTGGTGACACTATTCGTGTTTCGCTGTCAGCTCCTCCGGTTGAGGAGATCAAGGTGGGGGAGCAGATCCTTCGTTCCCTTGGACTGCGGCCCAAGCAGCTTGAGATTGTTTCCTGCCCCTCGTGCGGTCGCGCCCAGGTTGATGTTTACACGCTTGCCGAGAAGGTAACCGAGGGTCTGAAGGACGTCACCTTCCCGCTCCGCGTGGCCGTTATGGGTTGCGTTGTGAACGGCCCGGGTGAGGCGCGCGAAGCTGACCTTGGTGTTGCCTCCGGTAATGGCAAGGGACAGATTTTCGTCAAGGGCAAGGTTGTCGAGACCGTTCCCGAGGACGAGATCGTTGAGGCCCTTATTACCAGGGCTCGTGCGGTTGCCGAAGAGCTCGGCCTCGAGTCCGCCGAAGGTATGACACCGGACGTTATCGTCTGATGTTTTGGGGATCATCTGGTCGCCGCGTTATGCGGTTGCCGGGCCGATATCGCAAGGCGGTACACGACCATCTCGCCAAAGACCCGGTCGGCTCTGTGCTGGCAGCGGTGCACGCTGACTCCATGGGGCTTGGCTCCTCCCGCATGCTCGGCATAGTTGATAACGGGGAGCTGTCTTCGACCGTTTGGTACGGGGCGAACCTGGTGCCGGTTGGGACCAGTCATGACGACCGGATTCTCTACGCGGACTTTATTCTGCGCAGGCCGAGAGAATGCTCCTCGATCGTGGGGGACTCAGCCGAAGTCTTGGATTTATGGGAAATGCTCCGGCACGACTGGCGGGTAGAAGCCGAGGTGCGTGCCAGCCAGCCTTCCCTTGTGGCGGGTGACCTTCGCGTTGCACCTGATCCGCGAGTCCGCCCGGCCGAACTGGCTGATGCTCCGATGGTTTCGCCCGCGGCCGTTGCCATGTTTACCGAAGAAGTCGGCTACGACCCGACCCAGTACGGACCCGGCTACGTGTCGAGAGTGTATGAACTTTGCAGGCTCGGCAATACCTTTATCCGCACCGGAATCGGCCCCGACGGGACCGAACGCGTTGAATTCAAGGCAGATATTGGCGCTAGCTACAACGGCGTCGCCCAAATCCAGGGCGTGTGGACGGCACCCGATCTACGGGGAACGGGAATCGCTACGGGAGCCATGGCGGCGGTTGTAGAACTGGTGCGCAAGCGCGTCGCCCCGACCGTGTCCCTGTACGTCAACTCCTACAATCACGCCGCACTAAGGGTCTACGACAAGGTCGGATTCCACCAGGTTGGCGAGTACGCAACAATCCTTCTATAGGAAATTGACGATTGCTCCTCCATCATCTGACCGCTAGATTCTGACCGTCCGCGATCAAGATTCTGTTGTTCGGTACTCAAGGCATGTGAGAAAGCGGGGTAAAGGGCAAAGATTCGGTAAGCTGACCACGTGCTGAAAATGTCGAATCTCTTTGTCCGGACCCTGCGCGAGAACCCCGCTGACGCGGAGGTCCCATCGCACCAGCTACTCGTACGCGCCGGCTATATCCGCCGTGCCGCCCCCGGCATCTACTCCTGGCTACCGCTGGGCCTGCGGGTGCTCCGCAAGGTCGAGAAGATCGTGCGCGACGAGATGAATGCAACGGGAGCGCAGGAAGTGCACTTCCCGGCACTCCTGCCGCGCGAACCCTACGAGGCATCAAACAGGTGGACCGAGTACGGCCCCAACCTGTTCCGTCTCAAGGACCGTCGCGACAACGACTACCTTCTGGCTCCGACGCACGAAGAGATGTTCACCCTGCTGGTGAAGGACCTCTACTCCTCGTACAAGGACCTGCCGCTGAACATCTACCAGATTCAGACGAAGTACCGCGACGAGGCACGTCCCCGTGCGGGCCTGATCCGTGGCCGCGAGTTCATCATGAAGGACGCATACTCCTTCGATGTTCACGATGAGGGGCTGGATGTTCAGTACCAGACGATGAGGGACGCGTACGAGAAGATCTTCAACCGTCTCGGACTCGACTACGTCATCTGCTCCGCGATGTCCGGAGCCATGGGTGGTTCCCGCTCCGAAGAGTTCCTTCACCCCACTGAAATCGGTGAGGACACGTTCGTACGCGCTGCCTCCGGCTACGCTGCCAACGCAGAAGCCGTGACCACGACCCAGGCCGAAGATGTCGACTTCTCCGACGTTCCCGCGGCCCAGGTATACGAAACACCCGAGTCGACCACGATCGAGGCCCTCGTCGACGTCGCCAACAAGTTGCTGCCCCGGGACACTCCCTGGGAGGCCAAGGACACGCTGAAGAACGTTGTCCTCGCGCTCAGCCATCCCGGCGGTGAAAAGGAAGTTATCGTTGTGGCACTTCCCGGCGACCGCGATGTCGACCTCAAGCGCGTCGAGGCGGCGCTAGCGCCTGCCGAGGTGGACGTGGCGGGACCCGAGGATCTCAAGAACCACCCCGAGCTCGTTCCCGGCTACATCGGTCCCGAGGTTATTGGACCGAACTCACCCAACCGCGTGGTCGACGAAGATGGAAACATCTCGGGCTCGGTCCGCTTCCTTGTTGATCCCCGGATTGCACGCGGCTCAGCTTGGGTGACCGGTGCGAACGAGAACGAGAAGCACGTCTTCAACCTCGTCTATGGACGCGACTTCGAAGCGGATGGAACCATTGAGGCCGTGGAGATTCGCGAGGGCGATCCCGCCCCCGACGGTTCGGGACCTCTCGAACTTGCTCGCGGCATCGAAGTCGGCCACATTTTCCAGCTTGGTCGCAAGTACGCCGAGGCGCTCGATCTCAAGGTTCTTGACGAGAACGGCAAGTCCCAGGTTGTCACCATGGGCTCCTACGGCCTTGGTGTCACCCGCGTGCTCGCAGCACTGGCGGAGAAGAACCACGACGACCTCGGTTTGGCATGGCCGATCAATATCGCGCCCGCCCACATCCACGTGCTCGCCACCGGCAAGGGTGCAGAGATCTTTGAAACCGCCGAGTCACTGTCGGGTGAGCTGACAAAGGCTGGCTTCGAAGTCATCTACGACGACCGTGCAAAGGTATCCGCCGGCGTCAAGTTCAAGGATTACGAGCTACTCGGCGTTCCCTACGGTCTTGTCGTTGGGCGCGGCCTCGCCGAAGGCAAGGTCGAGATCCGCAACCGAGTGACCGGTGAATCCACCGAGGTGCCCGTCGAGGAAGCCGTAGAGCGCGCTGCTGAACTTCTCAAGGCTGACCTGGAAGCGCACGGAGAGTGACCGCGTGCGAGCAGTGGCAATTATCGACTGAGAATAAATTGACTATTAAAACTCGTGCATGAGTGGTTTGTGGGCCCGAACTAATTCGGGCCCACGTACACGTTAAGTGCGTAGTTTACGAGCTGGCATGATCCAACTTCGACTACTGGCCGTCTCAGGAGTAAGAGTTGCTGGAGATACCGGGGATGTCTAGCAGGTGTGCCTGAAGGACGGAGAGTGCTCGCGCCTTGTCGCCTGCTCGAATGGATTCGAGAATCTCCCGGTGCTGAGCGTTAATAAGATCGATCCGTTGAGGCATAGACGAGACGGTACGTACTCCCATGCGGAACTGTCTTCTCAAGAGCGATTCGTGCAGCTCGGTAATAATCGAGTTACCCGCTTGGCTGACGAGACTGGAGTGGAATCTCTGGTCAGCGACAACAACGTCATACCAGCGTTGC
Organism: Flaviflexus sp.; assembly: GCF_052087705.1. NCBI lineage: Bacteria > Bacillati > Actinomycetota > Actinomycetes > Actinomycetales > Actinomycetaceae > Flaviflexus > Flaviflexus sp. The sequence continues at coordinate 23,014 of NZ_JBQCYC010000015.1, forward strand.
TCACGTCCGGCGGCTTCGTGATCAACGAGGTGAGCGTCCGACAGGACTGTTGGGTCAATATTTTGATCAACGAGCTCGCCGATAGCGAATGACTCGAAGACATATCGGGCGGTAAATCCCTCCTCGAGTTCCGTAGGGCTAATGATGTGTACTTGGGTGCCACGGCGGGGGAGGATATCAACGAACTTTTCCGCAGCAAGGCGTTTAAGTGCTTCTCGAACCGGAGTGCGCGACGTTCCTACAAAGTGTGCAAGCTCTACTTCGTCGAGAAAGTCGCCTTCCTTGAACTCTCCTTTGAGAATCGCATCCCGAATACAGCTGTAAGCATGCTCGCCTGCGGAAGGCCTGCCGGTGGTGCCGCGGCCGGAGTCGGAAGAAGTCATCATATAAGCAGTGTAGTTCACCGTGTTTACATTCAGTACACACTGTGTATACAGTACGTCTACACTGTTGTGACTGGGCTAACGTCCCCACTGGAGCAAAGGAGCACCATGGCAATTCCAGAGCAATGCGTCTGGCTTTCAGAACCCTCGACTGCCAAAGTCGACATCGCGAAACTAACTGGTTTCGATGGGGTGATTCTCGACGTCGAACACGGACTGTTTGAACTTCGTTCTCTTGACTGGATGGTCTCGTACATCAAGGCGAACGGCTTGCGAGCAATCGTCAAGGTTCTTGGACCGGAACGGGAACCGATCCAGCAGGCCTTGGACTTCGGTGCAGATGCGGTAGTGATTCCCCACGTTGAGTCGGTTGAACACGCAATGCGGGTCACTGCGTTCGCCAAGTTCCCGCCGCTCGGTGATCGGAGCCTCGCAGGTGGCAGGACTGCTGCCTACGTGGCGTACACGGATGAAGGGGTGGCCGAGATGGATCGGTCAACAAAGTGTTACCCGATGATTGAAGATGCTGGCGCCCTCGAAGACGTCGAAGAGATTCTTGCTCTTGACACTGTTGATGGCATCTTTGTGGGCCCAACGGACCTGGCACTTCGGCGCGAAGGCGGAATCTACACGGCGAATGACGCAGAGGTCGAGGACATTCTTCGTGCGGCTCGGGCCGCTAATGCGGCGGGTAAGCCGTGGATTTTCCCGGCATGGTCCGCAAAAGAACAGGATATTGCTGTTCGCGAAGGCGCGGCCATCGTCGGGCTCGCAATGGAGTACAGCGTTCTCTACAGTGGCTTCGCCAAGGTAAAGAGTGAGTTCGAGCAGATTGTGGAAAGGAATGGTTCGTGACCATTAAGGCAGCAGTTGTCCAGTTCAGCCCCGGCAAGAACAAGGGCGAGAATCTCGACGCTATTGAACACCATCTGAGAGCCGCCTCGGCAGAAGGCGTGCGCCTAGCAGTTCTTCCCGAATTTGCGATCTACACCGCCCCGGTCATGGGACAGGAGTTTGTTGATGCCGCAGAATCTGTCGATGGTCCGAGCATTCGGCGGCTCCAAGAGCTCTCCACGGAACTGAAGATCGCAATTGTTGCTGGAATGAACGAGACGGCGGACGGAAAACGGATCCACAACACGCTCGTCGGTATCGACGGGGGAGAGACCGTCGCCGTTTACCGGAAGGTTCATCTCTACGACGCTTTCGGATACAAAGAATCCTCGCACGTGATTCCCGCGGAGCCGGGCAACGGCGATACCTTTGAGGTTGATGGCTTTACGGTCGGAATGCAGACCTGCTACGACCTGAGATTCCCCGAGGTCAGCAGGCTCCTGATTGATGCCGGGGCAACAGTTCTTGCTCTGCCGGCCGAATGGGTTCCCGGCCCTCAAAAGGAGTATCACTGGAACACGCTTATCCGGGCCCGAGCGATTGAGAACACGGCCTACGTGGTTGCGGCGGATCAGAGCGGCCCGGCAGGAGTTGGCCAAAGCGCAATTATTGACCCCATGGGAGTGGCGCTCGCCCAGATTGGTGAAACGCAGGGGATCGTGACCGCAGAGATTTCTAAAGAGCGACTTGAATCTGCTCGGCAAACCAATCCTGCGCTTGTGGCGAGGCGATACCGCGTGGACAAGGGTGAGTCGTGATGATGCGAAAGAACAAACTTGTTGGTGGCCTAGCGGCACTGCTTACGCTCGGCACCGTTGCCGCATGTTCCGACTCCGGTGCAGAGTACACGCTCCATTACGCGACGTACTCCAGTCCGACGTCTGACCAGTCGAAGGTTGTTCAGCGTTGGGCCGCAGATGTTGAGGAGGCAACTAACGGTGAGGTGGAAGTGATCTTCCATTACTCGGGTAGCCTGATCGGTGCTGAGGATGCACTTCAAGCCACCCTCGATGGTCGGGTCGATATCGCTCAGGTGGGTTCCATCTATGCAGCATCCGACCTGTCGATGTACACCGTTGTTGATCTTCCTTTCAAAACGAAGAACCCTGAAGTTCACATGCATTCGATCATGCGACTGTACGAAGAATCGGAGACCTACCGAGAGGACTTCGAACGTCAGGGCGTCAAGCTCATGTACCCGCTTCCCCTCGGCAGCATGATGATCGGGCTGAGCTCACCAGCTGCCACACCAGAGGATCTCGAAGGGCGCTCTATTCGCGCCGGTGGTCTCACTTCTCAGGTGATTCTGGCACGCGGGGCGAACCCTGTTGCGATGGGAGCTAACGATATTTACGAGTCGCTGGAACGCGGGATCGTCCAGGGATACACGTCGATTTCGCTACCGAACCTCCCTGCGTTTGGCCTGACGCGTTCCACCGATTATGTGGTCGACCCGGGAATCGGCGTTGCCGGTAGCTCGATTGTTGTCATCAACCAGGACCTGTATGAATCCATGCCCGAGGAATACCAGCAGGCTATTGACGAAGCGTCTGCGAACAGCCTTCAGTACGGCACGGAAGAAATGGATGCGGCGGGCGCCGCGGCCTGTACAGAACTGAGGGAGGCCGGCACCGAGTTCTCGGCATTCGAAGATGCTGACGTCGAGGACTGGCGCGGAGATCTCACACTCGATCAAGACTGGGTCACGGAATTCGAGGAGCGCGGGTACGATGCGCAAGGCGTCCTCGATGACTTTGAACGAATCATTGCCGAAGAAGAGCCGCTCTCGGACTACTCGGCACCGCTCAATGCATGCATGGAGGGATCGCAATGAGAACAATTCCACGCCCACTCGTCCTGTTGGCCGAAACGCTCGTCATTGTCGCTGGCGCTCTACTTGTTTTCCTTATGCTCCTGACCGTTGCCGACGTCGGAGGCCGAGCATTTGCAGACAGCTCAATCCTTGGAACGGTCGAGATCTCAACGCTTCTCATGGTTGCTATTGCGTTCCTGGGCTTGGCGGCGGCCGAGATCCACAATCGTCATGTCTCCGTTGAACTGGTGGAGGCATATCTGCCGCCCGTAGTTCGCCTCATTCTCGCAGGTGTGCGAACCGTGCTTATTACCCTCACCGGCATCGTGATCTCTTGGGGCCTCCTCGGTGTTCTCACGTCCGCCTTTGAACGCGGCGAAACAACCAGCGGAATTCTACGGCTCGCAACATGGCCAATGAAGGGGATTCTCCTTGTTTCATTCGTGCTGTTCTTTGTTGTGGCGATCTGGAACGCCATCAACGAATTCCTTGACATGAAAGAAGGGAAGGTCGTCGAAGACGACCAGTTGCTCGCCGTTCAGCAAGCCATTGATGATGCCGACGACATTACGGATACGGTCGTTGCCCATAGGACGGAGGAGAAGAAATGACCGGTGCAAGTGTTGGCGCTCTCGTCGCCGTCCTTATTCTCTTCTTCGTTCTTCTCGCGATTAGGCTTCACGTTGCCTTCGCACTGATGCTGGCGGGACTTCTGGGTGTCGTCATGCTGCGTTCGACAGATGCCGCAGTCTCAACCGGAGCGAATGCGCCGTTCTCAACGGCGGCCGACTATTCGCTTATCATCATTCCGCTGTTCATTTTCATGGGTGTCCTAGCCGTTAAAGCGGGACTTGCCCAGGCGGGCTTCGACGTAGCCTCCAGAGTGCTCCGCAAGCTCCCGGGAGGAGCTGCACTGTCCTCGCTCGCCGGATCTGGCATGTTTGCGGCGGTCACCGGTTCGTCCGTAGCAACGGTCGCAACTCTCGCCAAGGTATCGACCGAGGCGATTCTCAAGGCAGGGCATTCGATCAAGCTTGCCGCCGGTGTTGTGTGCGCGGGCGGTACGCTCGGTGTTCTTATCCCACCGTCGATCATCCTCGTCCTGTACGGCATTATCACGGAGGAATCGATTGGCAGGCTCCTTCTTGCCGGTATTGCTCCCGGTATTCTCACAATCCTCATTTACGGAATGACGATTATGGGTCTTGTGACGAGGGAGCGGAGACGTACAGCAGGCACGGCCAACTCACTCATTGAAAGAGAGCGGGCCGCGGCTGAAGAGGCGAAGAAGATCAAGATGGATGGCATGGGTTTTGCCTACCTCATCGTCATCTTCGCAGTCTCGATTGGAACGATCTATCTCGGTGTGGCAACACCAACGGAGGCTGCCTCCTTCGGTGCGACAGCTGCCCTGATTATCTTGTTCATCCGGAGCCAGAAGTCGAAGTTCCTGACCGGTCTTAAGGACTCCCTGGTTGAGTCCATCGGGCTGACCTCCATGACGTTCCTGCTCATGGTCGGAGCCGGGGTCTTCACGTACTTCCTTGCCCTCTCGGGCGCCTCAACGGCGCTCGTCGACGCGGTGGTTTCGGCTGATGTATCGCCGTACCTGGTTCTTGTCCTCTGCCTGCTCATGATCATCCCACTCGGGATGTTCCTGGACGGCACGTCAATGATCCTCATTGCTGCACCGCTCCTTCATCCCATCCTCACCGGATATGGATTCGATGCAATCTGGATCGGAATCCTTATCGTTAAGGTTGCGGAAATGGCGCTTATAACGCCGCCTGTCGGCATGAATGCGTTTGTCTACGTTGGGACCGTGCCTCAAGCTCGGCTCGGTGAAACCTTCCGTGGAATCTTCCCGTTCATCATTGCCGACATTGTCGTTGTCGCAATCCTGATCTTGGTGCCCGACATCGTCACCTTCATTCCTGATCTCTCCGGAACCACGTGATCGAGAGGCGGAACTGCACTGATAGCCAGCTTTACAGCTGATCGGTAGGAGGCAAGGGGGCGATGAATCGAGAAGATGAACGGCCCCCTTGTCGTGCCCCACGCATTCACCGAGATTTTGCGCGTCGACAAGGCCAGTAAAAGGTGATTAAGAGGGGGATTTTAATAGTCCAAGAGAGTCAAGGAACTAAGTCCTGACACGTTCTTAGGTAAACCTAATATTCTGGTTATTAATTACAGAGAAACTGTAATTAAACAGTAAGGATGGGGTTAACTTGCTGGGAGACTCGATGGCAAGGTTGCAATCATTACCGGTGCAGGCAACGGCATGGGAGAGGCAACAACCAAGCTCTTTGCTGAAGAAGGCGCAACGGTCTACGGCGTGGATATCAAGTCGGATGCACTGAAGAAGTGGGAAGACAATCCGAATGTTATTCCTGTCGTTGCTGACCTGCTCGATAATGACGACATTGAAAACCTCTTCAACCTTGTGAAGGAGAGGGAGGGCAAGCTCGATATTCTTGCGAATATCGCGGGAATTAACGACCTCTGCTATCCGCTTCTAGACACGACAGAAGAGCGGTGGGACATGGTTATCGACCTTGATCTCAAGGTTCCCTTCCTCCTGTCCCAGAAGGCTGTTGAGATGATGCTTCCGAAGGAATCCGGTGTCATCATCAACGTTGGCTCCGACGCTGCGTACCGCGGTAACCACGGCCCCTCCTACTCCGCCGCTAAGCACGGACTCATGGGGCTGACGTTCAGCGTTGCGGCAGGCTATGCGGATAAGGGAATCCGCTGCAATGCGATCAACCCCGGCGGTGTGAACACAAACATCGCGGAGAACTCGGGTGGCGAGTACCACGAGGAAGGCATGAAGTGGTTGGGCATGGCGACCGGAAACGTTCCCGTTCCCTACGGTGAGCCGATCGAGATCGCCCGTGCGGCGCTCTGGCTGTCCGTCGACGAAGCCCACCACATCTACGGCGCACTCGTCCCCGTAGATGCTGGACTTTCCGCCTTCTGAGTTAAACATCAGTAGCCCTTTCGGCAATCCCGTGGAGCCCGCACGTTTTGTGCGGGCTCCACGCTGTAAAGCAACAAGGTCACTGGGCACGAAACCATTCTGGGTGTTTACCCACCATTCTGGTGAAGGCATGGGATGCAATAAGGCATGGGATGCAATAAGGCATGGGATGCAATAAGGCATGGGATGCAATGCTGTCGAGAAAGCACTGGTGTTCCAGGGCGTCCTGGGCTGGAATCATATGATCTCAAGCGTTTGCTGAGAGTCAGCAGTTCTGTTGAGCTGAAGCACTAGAGCCGCCCAATTGAGTCGATAACAAGGTCCCAGAACTTTGCGACATCAAGGCCCGTTGCCACGTGCGTGGTGGAAACGTGGTTGATCCAGGGCCTGCGCTCTACGAGAGTCATGCCGGTGGTGTACGTGCCTTCAGTCTCGACAACGATCTTGGCGTTGAGCGTATCGACAATGCTGGGATCAATAACCCTGGCCAGTGCTACCGGGTCGTGAACGGGCGGTGCTGTGAACCGCTGTTCTAATTTGTTCGATTCGATGAAGAACGCCATGAGATCAACGACGAAGTTGCCGATCGGGGTGCCGAGTTCTCGGAAGCGGTCAACGACATCGGGGGTGGCCTGAGCGTTGTGGGTGACGTCCAGGCCCACCATGGTTACCTGCCATGGCGCAGCGAAGACGAGGTTGGCAGATTCGGGATCGACAAGAATGTTGAACTCAGCTGCGGTCGTGGCGTTGCCGAGATTCATGCCACCACCCATGAGGCTCACTTCTCTCACGCGGCCAATGATTTCGGGTTGTTTGCGCATGGCCATGGCAATATTCGTGAGCGGCCCCGTCGGAACAAGAGTGATCGTGCCTGGCTCCGCGGACATGACCACATCGATCATGACGTCGACGGCGTGCCTGCGGTCGAGCTCCATGGCCGGCTCTGGCAAGGTGACCCCGTCGAGCCCGGACTCGCCGTGAATCTCGGGTGAGGTGACAAGGTCACGCACCAGGGGAGTGGCACATCCCGCAGCTATCGGTGCACTGATTCCAGCCAGGGTGGCAATGCCAAGGGCGTTGCGGGTGACCTTCTCCAGAGTCTGGTTGCCACCCACGGTGGTGATTGCCGCAATCTCGACATGGGGGTTGCCTGCCGCGAGCAGCATTGCCACGGCATCGTCATGCCCGGGATCGCAGTCAAGGATGATTCTTAGCGTCATGGGCGAACCTTCGTTTTGAACGTTCTTCCGGTTCAGATTAACTTGCATCAGAAGATGGGGACCTATTTCGGGCTGTGCTCCGCACTTCGCCTAGGGAGCTACCTCAAGGAGCGGGAAGGATCCCATCTCCGCACGCATTGATGGGGTTAAGAATTCGAGGGACGTCACAGCAATTTGCGAGTTCATCGACATTGTGGCGGTCGGGATGTAGGAGAACAGTTCCCTAGCAACAAGGCGGTAAGCATCCTCTTCCAGCTGTGCCGCCGTCTGTGCACTGGGGTCTTCCAAGAACCAGTCGGGCAGAGGAACGAACGGCTCGCGGATGTCTTCCATGCCCGCGTCCAAGATCTCGCTCGTGTAGTCGTTCAGGTCGGCGATCCGCGCGAGTGCACGGTCCGGGGCTTCAAGGTGAGGGGTGGCTGCTTCCAGCCACTGCCGGGCGCGATCCAGTTCAACGAGACTCGTCTCGGAGGCGAGCTCGGCCACCTGGGCGGAGGTTAGCGGCTCGGCCGAAATACCGCCTGTTGGTTCCTCTCCTTCGGGGGCGGTCGCAATATCGTCGTGGGCGACTTGGAGGCGGATAAGAATCGAAGCGTAGAGCGGTGAGTCCGATGGATCGCCGCTTTCCAGCGCGGCCTGAGTCGCGGTGATGGCGTCCTCGAGAAGTACCGTCAGGTCATCCGTCGTGGCAGTGGGCGGGGGTGGGTTTTCGGCACCGTCCGGTGCCCCGTCGGGCCACGGCACCCAAAGACCACCGACAGCATCAAGGTGGTCGGAGGCGACCGATGCTAGTTCTGAGGGATCGGATTCGGTGTCGCCCGCGGCCGCTTCATCGCTTGCTTCGGCAAGAAGATAGTACGAGTCGGCGGCTTCCTGTCGATGAACCTCGTCGGCCCCGGGGGTAGGTAGCTCGGGTGGGCCGGTGTCGATTCGGGTTCCGACAACGACCATGGCCAGGATAAAGATAGCGATACCAATGGCGATTGAGAGCGCGAATCCTGGGGTCGAAAGGCCCGTGCGACGTGTCATATATCCATAGTGCCACAGGGTATCGATCAGCCAGTGGCGTAGTGGAATCCGTGTCCAGGTGCAGAGGGAGTTGGTGGATGCAGGTACGCTAGGACACATGAAAGACGTCGAAAAGATCCACGAGGTGCTGGCACCGGCAGTTGCCGGTGCCGGGCTCTTCCTGGAGCAAGTTGAACTCAAGCCCGCCGGTAAGCGCACTCTCCTGCGCGTAACCGTTGACCTGGCAGATGGTCCCGGGGGAGTGGACTCCGATCAGCTCACCGACGTCTCTCGCGTCATCTCCGAGACCCTCGATGAAAGCCCGGACGCTCCCGCGGGACAGTATGTTCTCGAGGTTTCCACCCCCGGAGCAACACGTAAGCTCACCGAGCCGCGCCACTTCCGACGTGCGGAAGGCCGCAAAGTCATCCTTACCACTGCCGATGGCGAGGTTACGGGGCGTCTTGAGTCGGTCGAAGGCGATACACTGGCGATCAGCAATAACGGGCATACCCAGGAGATCGCAATCTCCGACGTGGTCAATGCTCGTGTGGACGTCGAACTCTAGGAGCCCCCGTGGATATTCAGATGAGCGAGCTGCGGATCGTCGAATCCGAGCTCGGAATTAGTGTCGACGTTCTGGTCGGCGCAATCGAGGATGCACTTCTGCACGCCTACCACCGTGTCCCGGGAGCAATCGGGCAGGCCCGAGTTGAGCTTGACCGCACCTCCGGCAAGGCAACCGTCTGGGCCGTCGAGTTTGATGACGATGGTGAGCCCGCCGGCGAGTTTGACGACACCCCGAACGACTTTGGGCGCATCGCGACTTCAACCGCGCGTTCGATCATTGCGCAGCGTCTGCGCGATGCCGAGGCAGACCGCGTCCTTGGCTCCTTCAAGGGCAAGCAGGGGACCATCGTTTCCGGCGTTGTGCAGGCGGCCCCGCCTCGCTCCAACCCCGAAGATATTTACGTCAACGTCGGTGAGCACGAGGCGATCCTCCGCAAGGACGAGCAGGTTCCCACCGAACGTTTCCGCCACGGTGACCGGCTCCGCGCCTACGTCACCGATGTGTCCGTTGGTCACCGCGGTGCCACCGTCCGCCTGTCCCGCTCCCACCCGGAGCTGGTCCGCCGCCTCTTCGAGGCCGAGGTTCCCGAGATCGAGGGCGGAGATGTTGAGATCGTTGCCCTTGCTCGCGAGGCTGGCCACCGGACCAAGCTTGCCGTGTGGAGCGCCGACGAGTCGATCAACGCCAAGGGTGCCTGTATCGGACAGCACGGACAGCGCGTCCGCGCCGTCATGGAGGAGCTTGGTGGAGAGAAGATCGACATCGTCGACTACGACGACGATCCCGCTCTGTTCATCGGGGCCTCCCTGTCGCCCGCACGCGTCACCCAGGTCGACATCCTCAACGCGGATGCTCGCCAGTCCCGCGCGGTCGTTCCCGACGACCAGGCATCGCTCGCCATCGGCAAGGAAGCGCAGAATGTACGCCTCGCCGCAAAGCTGACCGGCTGGTCAATCGATATCCGTAAGGAATCGGAAATGGCGGCGGCACGCGCCGAAGCAGCCGCAGCTCGCCGGGCTGAAGAGGCCGCGGCAGCCGCTGAACTCGATGACTCAGCCGAGTACGACGACGATTTCGACGAGTCTGACGACACGGAGAATTGAGAGATCACCCACCACGTGGCCGAAACAGTTGGTTTGTGGCCGCGAATTGATAGAATGGCGGATGGTTTACGCCGCCTAGCAGATGGACACTGTGTTGACTCATACACCTCAGCGCACGTGCATCGCCTGCCGGCAGCGGGAACCGCGGTCCGCCCTGGTCCGTTTTGTGGCGCAGCAAGGAAAGCTTGTTGTTGACACGGACGCGACTCTCCCCGGGCGAGGCGCGTGGCTGCATCGTCGCCGCGCATGCCTGAACAAGGCCCTTGTGACCCGGTCGTTTAACCGTCACCTGCGTACGCAGATCACGGACACGACCGAGGCTGAGGCCCGGTTCGACTTAGGCTCAACCGGAGCCGAGAAACAAGAAGCGACGAAGAAAGCGGGTAGAGAGCCGATGGGCGCCCGATGAGTACCCAGCGATGAGCTGCCAGCAATAACGGGTCTGTCGCACCTGCGCGGACCCCACACAAAGGAGAAATGTGGCCAAAGTCCGCGTCCACCAACTCGCCAAGGAACTAGGAATCCAGAGCAAGGAACTGCTTGCCTACCTGTCCGAAGCCGGCGAGTTTGTTAAATCAGCGTCCTCGACGCTCGAGCCTCCCGTTGAGAGGAAGGCTCGCGAGCATTACGAGGCGAATGCGCCGAAGGCTGAAGAAAAGCCCGAGGCCAAGAAGGCTGCACCTAAGGCGCAGTCCCGTCCCGCCGCACCCAAGCCGGGACCCGCGCAGAGCCCGAAGACGGAGCCTGCCGCGAAGCCTGCACAGACCAAGCAGACACCGAAGCCGGCCGCGCCCAAGCCCGGCCCCAAGACAACTCCCGCCACTCCCGCACAGGAGAAGGCGGAACCGAAGGCATCGGCTCCGGCTCCCAAGCCGGTAGCACCTGCCCCCAAGCCTGCGGCGCCAGCACCGAAACCGGGTCCCGCGCAGGCAACCCCGGTAGCATCCGCGAAGCCCGGCCCCCGTCCCGCAGCTCCGAAGCCCGGCCCCAAGCCGGGCGGTCAGCAGCGCGGCGGCGACCAGCGCCAGCAGCGCGGCGGTAAGGGCGGTCCTCGCCCCGGTAACAACCCGTTCTCGTCGAGTCAGGGAATGCCCCGCTCCGGCGGCGGCAAGGGCGGTCCCCGTCCCGGTAACAACCCGTTCTCGTCGAGTCAGGGAATGCCCCGCCCCGGCGGCGGCAACAAGGCTGGCGGAGGCCAGGGTGGCCAGGGTGGGTCACGTCCCCGTCCGGGCGCAGGTGGCGCGAACAGGGGCGGACCTCGTCCCTCGCCGGCCATGATGCCCGGCCACTCCGCACTTGCGGACCAGTCGAAGGGCGGCGGCCGCGGTGGTCGCGGCGGTCGTCCCGGTGGCGGTCGTGGCGGAGCACCCGGCGCAGGCGGACCCGGAGGTGGCCCGAACAGGGGTCGCCCGCAGCGCGGTGGTACCGCTGGTGCATTCGGTCGTGGCGGCGGCCGTCCCGGTAGGGGACGGAAGTCGAAGCGCGCGAAGCGTCAAGAGTACGAGCAGCAGAATGCTCCCATGGTGGGCGGTGTCCGCGTTCCCCGCGGCGACGGTTCAACCGTTGTCCGGATCCGCGCAGGCGCATCCCTTGCTGACTTCGCCGAGAAGATTAACGTCGATCCCGCAGCACTCGTGACCGTCATGATCACGATGGGCGAGATGGTGACAGCTAACCAGTCGCTCGACGCGGACACGTTCAAGTTGCTCGGTGCTGAACTCGGTTACGACATCCAGATCCTGTCCGCCGAGGACGAGGATCGCGAGATTCTCGAGCAGTTCAACATTGACCTCGAGGCCGAAGAGGCCGCCGAAGACGATGAGGATATGCGTCCGCGTCCGCCGGTCGTCACGGTCATGGGCCACGTCGACCACGGTAAGACGAAGCTCCTTGACGCGATCCGTTCCGAGGACGTTGCCGAAGGCGAAGCCGGCGGCATCACCCAGCGGATCGGCGCCTACCAGGTTGCTGTCGATCACGGGGGCGAAAGCCGCGCGATTACCTTTATCGATACACCCGGTCACGAGGCGTTTACGCAGATGCGTGCCCGCGGTGCCGAGGTTACCGATATTGCGATCCTTGTTGTCGCAGCGAACGACGGCGTAATGCCGCAGACCGTTGAGGCGCTTAACCACGCCCAGGCGGCCAGCGTTCCGATCGTTGTCGCCGTCAACAAGATTGACGTCGAGGGAGCTTCCCCGGACAAGGTCCGCGGTCAGCTCACCGAGTACGGTCTGGTTGCCGAGGATTACGGCGGCGACACGATGTTCGTCGACGTTTCCGCCAAGCAGCGCCTCAATATTGACGATCTCCTCGAAGCTGTCCTCCTCACGGCAGACGCTGCTCTCGAGCTGACCGCCAACCCGGACAAGCCGGCACGCGGCGTTGCGATCGAGTCCAAGCTGGACCCGGGCCGCGGCTCCCTTATCACGGCTCTTGTCGAGTCCGGTACGCTCCGCGTTGGCGACTCGATTGTTGCGGGCACCGCCCACGGCACCGTCCGTGCAATGTTTGACGACAAGGGCAACACGGTGGACGAGGCCGGTCCTTCGGATCCCGTCCAGGTCCTTGGCCTTACCTCGGTCCCGAGCGCCGGTGACGGCTTCCTCGTGGCAGAGGATTCGCGCCAGGCCCGTCAGATCGCCGACAAGCGTGAGACCGCTAAGCGTGCCGCTACGCTCGCTAAGCGCCGCAAGCGCATCTCCCTTGAGGACTTCAACGAGGCACTCAAGGCCGGCCAGGTCGAGACCCTCAACCTCATCATCAAGGGCGACTCCTCGGGAACCGTCGAGGCTCTCGAATCGTCCCTGCTGGAGCTCGAGGTCTCGGACGAGGTTGCGCTCAACATCATTCACCGCGGTGTCGGTGCGATCACGCAGAACGACGTCAACCTTGCCACGGTCGACTCGGCCGTGATCATCGGCTTCAACGTCCGCCCGGCAGAGCGAGTCACCGACTACGCCGACGCCGAGGGTGTGGAGATGAAGTTCTACTCCGTGATCTACGACGCGATCGACGACGTTGAGAGTGCTCTCAAGGGCATGCTCAAGCCGATCTACGAAGAGGTCGAGCTCGGCCGCGCGGAGATCCGCCAGATCTTCCGTTCCGGCAAATTCGGCAACATCGCCGGTTCGATGGTGCTCTCCGGTGTTATCAAGCGCGGCGCAAATGCGCGCCTGGTACGCGACGGCGTCGTCATCACCCCGAATCTCGAAATCGTTTCGCTTCGCCGCGAGAAGGACGATGTCACCGAGGTCCGCGAAGGCTTCGAGTGCGGTATCACGCTCGGCCACAAGGACATCGCTGAAGGCGACATCATCGAAACGTTCGAGATGCGGGAAAAGCCCCGCGAATAACGCGACTAAGCCACAGGCAGGTGGGCCCTCCGGGGCCCACCCCTGGGAACAGGAATATCCATGGCCGAAAACCCTCGCGCCCGCAAGGTCGCCGATCGCATCCAGGAGATCGTGGCTGTCATGATCGACCGGAAGCTCAAGGATCCGCGGCTCGGCATGGTCACCGTGACCGATGTTCGAGTCACCGGCGACCTGCAGCAAGCAACGATCTTCTACACCGTCCTCGGTGACGAAACGGTTCTCCGTTCGTCCGGCACGGCTCTCGAGTCCGCAAAAGGCATGATCCGTTCCGAGGTGGGCAAGCAGCTTGGCTTGCGGCTCACCCCGACCATCGAGTTCGTTGCGGATGCTCTTCCGGTGACCGCGCAGTCCATTGAGGACGCTCTGGTCGCGGCGCGCGCACGCGATGCCGAACTGGCTCGTCAGCGCGAGTCGGCGAAGCCCGCGGGCGACTCCGATCCGTACAAGAAGCCGGCCGACGACAGCGAATGATCGACGTCCCTCGAGGAGCGGCACCCGCACAGTCCGGCATCCTCATAGTCGACAAGCCCGCCGCTGCCACCTCTCACGATGTGGTGGCGGCGGTTCGCCGTCTCGCCCACACCCGCAAAGTCGGCCACGCCGGCACCCTCGACCCTGCGGCAACGGGGGTGCTCGTCATTGGCATCGGCGCAGGGACCAAGCTCCTGACCTACCTGTCGGGAGCCGACAAGGACTATCTGTCAACGTTCCGGCTCGGCCAAGAGACCGACACCGAGGACGCCGATGGACAAATCACCTCCACCCCCGGGCTGACAGCAACCGATGAACAAATAGATGCTGCCCTTGCCTCCCTCACCGGAACGATCGAGCAGATTCCGTCCGCCTACTCGGCCAAGAAGATCGACGGCAAACGCGCCTACCATCTGGCGCGGGCGGGAGAGAAAGTTGACCTGAAGGCCGCGACCGTCACCATCGACCGTCTTGATCGCACGTCTCCGGTTACTCGCCACGATGATCTGGCTGACTTCGATGTCGAAGTGAGTTGCTCCACCGGGACCTACGTGCGGGCCCTCGCCCGGCAAACCGCGAATGCTCTCGGATCTGCTGGCCACATCACCTATCTGCGACGCACGAGAGTTGGCGGCTTCGACATTTCTGAAGCTCACACGATTGATTCCCTGATCGAGCAAGCTCAGTCCGGCCCTATCTCAGTCCTCCCCATGGCAGAGGCCGCGAAACGCTCCATGCCATCCGTGCAGATCACGGCCGAGCAGGAGACGGCACTGCGCTACGGCCAGTTCATCGACCTTGACGTTGAGTCCTTCCCCGTTGCTCTTATCCGCGATGACACCCTTGTTGCTATCGGCACGAAACGAGGCAACCAGGTTGGCCCGGCAACGGTCTTCGCCTAGGGACAGGTGACATCTTGTCGCCGGAGGGTTATTCCTCGATGCTTACTGACCTGCCCTACGGCGTGAGTTGAAGGGCAAGCCAGAGAATTGCAGCATCTGCGATCCTGCGAGGGTCCAGTCCCGTCGAGTCGGCAATGCGGTTGAGCCTGCCGGTGAGGGTGTTCTTGTGAATGAAAAGAATGTCGGCGGCTCGGGAGAGTGATCCGTCTGCGTCGAAATAGGCACGAAGGGACCGAATGAGCTCATCGCGATGCTCTGCAGGCAGCCCCTCGAAGACTCGGAGAACGAATGACTGTCGTTCCCGCGCGGGAGTGGCCGACAGTAGCAATTCGATGGTCAGCCCGTCATAACGATGAATGTCGGTGGGGGAGTGAAGCGCGTGGCTCAGCGCTTTCTCCGCCTGATCGGTTGCCTGCGGCCCGCGCAGGCCGATACCGGAAAGTCCCACAGCGAGCCTGAGGGTGGACTCTGCCCGCACCCTCCGCGCGAGATGGTCAAGCCAGGAGACGATCATCGCCAGTTGTTCTGAAGACTGCGAGTAAGCGGAACTATCTCGACTTCCCATCGGATTCTTGTCGAGGACAGCATGGGGGATAAGGATGACGATACGAGAGGCGAGAAGAGCGGTGATTGCCCCGCGGGCGCGTGCTTCTTCAAGAACCAGTTCGCTCATGCGATCCACCTCGGCTTGGAACGAGGAGGAGGCAGCGGGTTTGGTGGGGCTGCCTGCTGAAGTGACCCTGGCGGTAGCAACGACGTAGGCCGCACGAACATCGATGTTGAAGTCGTTACCTTCGGTGACAATCTCGGGAGTGGGCTCCCGAGCGTCGGTCAACCAGGCCTCAAGGAACCGAGAATAGGATCTGCCGTGCCGTTCCGCTCGTTCCCGGACGTGGGTTTCCCGCAGGAGAATTTCCGTCATTTTCTGCAACACGTGGGCCGGGGTGGTGAAGGTGGCGGGATCACCGGTGATGCCAAGAACGCCCGTGATTTCGCCTTCGACCCAGATCGGTAGGTTGAGGCCCGGGCGGACCCCTGGTAGCCGGTCGTGCGGCTCAATGATCAGCCGATCAAGCTGCTCCGTGATGACTCGTTCCGCCCCAAGGTGATGGTTGCCGATCCTGTTAGGGTCCGTGCTTGCCATGATGACCGCAGACCTGTCCATGAGATTCACGTCCTCGCCAAGGACCGAACTGATCTCGAACACGATCCGCTGAGCATTCTCGACAGAGATCTTCACCGATCCTCCTCCACGCTGAGAAACCCCGCTACACCTGCGGAAATATTGGTTGAGCATGCGATCTAAAACATGCCGCTGTGGAACGATCCTAGCTCCTTACTGGTCTGGCGACTATCAAAACGTGGAAATCATGGTCTGAAGACCGTCGACTCTTGTGAATGACTCGCCCTACTGTGGTGCTCATCTGTCGCTAGTCTGTCGCAAAGGAGCAGAAATGACTGGCATACCGCTCATTATCGTGTTTGTTCTCGCAATCGCGCTCATGATCTTCATGATTTCGGTGTGGAAGATCCACCCGTTTATCTCGATCATGCTTATCGCCCTCGGCTTCGGCCTGATCGGCGGCATACCCCTCGTCAACCAACTAGACGCGGACGGTGAAGTAGAAGTTAATGGCATCGCCACCGTTATTGGGCAAGGCTTCTCGGGAACGTTTACCTCGATCGGCATCGTCATCATTCTCGGTGCCCTCATCGGACTCGTTCTCGAAAAGACCGGTGGCGCCTTCCAGATCGCCGATGCTCTGGTCCGCGTCATTGGTAGGAAACGCCCGGTTCTCGCCACGCAACTCATGGGCTGGATCGTCTCAATCCCCGTGTTCTGTGACTCCGGCTTCGTTATCCTCAACCCAATCCGTCGGGCACTTGCTAGGCGTACCGGCACCTCTGCTGTCGCCATGACCGTGGCGCTGTCCGCCGGTCTCTACACGGCCCACGTGTTCATCCCGCCCACCCCGGGCCCGATTGCCGCCGCCAACACGCTCGGCATTGGCGACAACCTCTTAGTTGTCATCGGCCTGGGTCTTCTTGTCTCCATCCCGTCTCTCACCGTGTCCTACTTCTATGCCCTCTACATCGGCAAGCGGATCCGCACCGACGAGGACGATGAGATCGCCGATGATGCTATGTTGGAGCAGGCCTACGACGACCTTCGTACCTCGTACGGCAAGCTCCCCAGCGTCGCCAACTCCTTCCTCCCGATCGTCGTTCCCATCCTCCTCATGGCACTCGGTTCGATCGGCTCCGTTTTCGAATGGGACGGCCTCCTGGGCGACATCGTTGGCTTCTTCGGCACCCCGATCATCGCGCTCGCGGTTGGCGTGGTCTTTGCCGTTGTGACGCTGGTCAGCGTGACGCGCGGCAAAGAGCTTTACGACATCACGGACGAGACGCTCCGCGTCGTCGGCCCAATCCTCTTCATCACCGCCGCCGGCAGCGTCCTCGGACGGGTTATTGCCTCGACCGACATGGTTGTCTTCATCGAGGACAACGCGACGAGCTTCTCCTCGATCGGACTGTTCTTCCCGTTCATCATCTCCGCGATCCTCAAGACCGCCCAGGGTTCCTCGACGGTTGCTCTCGTGACCACGGCAGGCATTGTCACCCCGACACTCCCGGCCCTCGGTCTCGTTACTCCGGCGGAAATCGCCTTGGCGGTCATGGCCATCGGGGCTGGTGCCATGACCGTGTCGCATGCAAACGACTCGTACTTCTGGGTCGTCACGAACTTCACCGGCATGACACCGCAGCAGGGTTACCGCACGCAGACAACGGTCACGTTGCTCATGGGTGTCACGTCGATTATCTTCATCTGGATCCTGGGACTGTTCATCATCTAGTGACCGGTACCGAACTAGTAGCCTAAGAAGAGTAACTGCGGGCCACGGGCGGGGCCAGGGACAGCCACAAGCTGACACCCGGCCCCGCCCACCCGCACATCGAGAAAGAACATGCTCGTGAAGAACATCGTCGTCATTCCCGACTCGTTCAAGGGAGCCGTGACCTCCTCGGAAGCCAGTGGGGCGATCACCGAAGGCCTCCGCCAGGTCCTCCCCGATGCTGCTATCACGCAGATCCCAGTAGCGGATGGGGGAGAGGGCACCGTTGACGCCATGCTAGCAGCCGGCACCGGCCGCAGCATCACCGCGCAAGTCTGCGGTGTCTTCCCCGGGGAATCGATCAATGCCACCTACGGAATCCTCGATTCGGGGGATGATACTGCAACCGCGGTGGTGGAGATGGCGGCGTGCGCCGGACTTCCGCTTGCGGAAGGCAGGAAGAGCGCCGGCAAGACAACGACCTACGGGGTGGGCGAACTCATTGCCCACGCAATCGAAGGCGGCTCCAAGCACGTCATCGTCGGTGCCGGTGGTAGCGCCACCACAGATTTGGGGTGCGGGGCGGCCGCCGCCCTCGGCGTCCGGTTCTACAACAGGTCGGATGAGGAGTTCGTTCCCGTCGGCTCGACGCTCAAAGACGTGGCCCGTATCGATGCCACGGGTGCAGAAGAGATTCTCTCCGGAATCTCCGTCACCGTCATGTGCGACATCGACAATCCTCTTGCCGGGCCCAACGGTGCCGCCTACATCTTCGGTCCTCAAAAGGGAGCCGATCCCGACACGGTGAAAGAGCTGGATTCCGGGCTTATCCACGTTGCTGACATCATCAAACGCGATCTTGAGATCGATATCGCCCAGGTCCCCGGAGCGGGTGCCGCCGGGGGACTTGGCGGCGGCCTTCTTGCTTTCACCGGTGCCGAGCTCCGCCCCGGAATCGACACCCTCCTGGAAGCCGTGCGCTTTACCGACATCATCAAGGACGCGGACCTCATCATCACGGGCGAAGGCCAGATCGACGGCCAGTCCCTGGCGGGCAAGGTGCCGGTAGGAGTATCCCGCTGGGCAGCCAAGCATCGCGGGCCCGACCTCCCCGTCGTGGTCCTTGCAGGATCCATTGGCGAGGGGATCGACGACGTCTACGCCGAGGGTGTTACCGCCGTGTTCCCCATAGCTCGGCGCCCCGGTTCCCTTTCGGAAGCGATAGAGCACACTGCCGAAAACCTCACCGCCACCGCGAAGGACGTCGCCCGGTTAACGGCTTTCCTCACGTAGGAGCGGTTGTCTCCGGCGACAAATTAGTTCTCGGTGGAGCGGTTATCCCGGCGAAGTATTTCCCCTAGGCCGCGCCCTATAGCGCCCTACGAATGTGTGTCTCTGACTAGATGGCGTTAGCTTCCTTGGTCCAGCGGATCAGGCCGCGCGGGATCTTCTCCTTGCCGATCACGTCGTCAACAAGGCCGTGATCGATGAGCCGGTCCGAGGTCAGGATTGAGATTTCGCCGGTGGGTTCGAGGATAATCGCCGAGATCTGATCGTTGGATTGGATACCCGCCAGGCGAAGCTTTGACTGGAGTTCGTCACGGCTGATTCTGGTCTTCCGAAGAACATCCTCGAGGGGCTTCGATCCGGCATACAGCAAAATCGGCTGGTTGTTTACCCAGTGCTCGCCACGCTTCGTGTGGGCGATCTGTCCGATCGTTCCCTGTAGGGCAACAAGCGTCAGGAAAGCGATGATGCCGGTTGTGAGGGTAGGGCCCGGACCTAGGGTGGCACGGCCGACGACGGCACCGAAGATGATTCCCGCCAGCATGTCGAAACTCGTTAAGCCCGTGAGCACTCGAGCACCAAGTATTCGTGACACGAGAATGACAAGAAGGTACATGACGGTCGTGGCGATAACTGTCGCCAGCGCACCTTCCGGGGTAATAAACAGCCATTCCAGCAGAATCTCAGTATCCATAGAACAAGCTTGCCAAATCCCAAGCTGATCGACCGAGAAAAGGAGAAAACAGACACCGGGCAGGTGTTTCTCGTTGGATATCGGATAGGGGAGAGATGGCGGTCATTGGAAGGAGCAAAACGAGAGCCCGCAAGTCCTGCGGAAGCATGGACGGTATGACGTACGACGGACTGGATTACCGGATGACCAGTCGCACGATCAGTGGCATGCTAGTACTGCAGACCGGTGTTGACAGTGTTGCAGAATTTTGCCGAGCATCACCCACGTCCCTATTTCTCCAACTGCATACGGTTCCGCCTAGGCGGGTGGATCGACGTAGACTGTGCCCATGAGTCAAACCTGTGCATGTGGAAAGCGCGAAGTATCGGCAGCATCCAGCGGCTGTGGCTGTGGAGGTCATGGCCACGCCCACGGTGGCGGCCACGGTCATTCCCACCAGGGTGGTGGCTGCGGTTGTGGAGGTCATGGCCACGCCCACGGTGGAGGCCACGGTCATTCCCGCCAGGGTGGCGGCTGCGGTTGTGGCGGCGGTGGATCAAAGGGCGTTGATCCGCGGATTGTCGACCGCTCCGAGGGTCGCCCGCAGCTCGGCCTGCGTTCCGGCCTCT
This sequence comes from Flaviflexus sp., assembly GCF_052087705.1. Classification (NCBI taxonomy): domain Bacteria; kingdom Bacillati; phylum Actinomycetota; class Actinomycetes; order Actinomycetales; family Actinomycetaceae; genus Flaviflexus; species Flaviflexus sp. The sequence goes on from NZ_JBQCYC010000015.1 coordinate 43,165, forward strand.
GATGCTGGTCTGGCGTACACCCGCCGACACCCCGTCCGATTTCGAAGGCTCCGTCGTTACTGTTGGGGTGTTCGATGGTGTGCACAAGGGGCACAGGGCTGTCATTAACGAAGCGGTTGTTGAGGCCCGGTTACTCGGAGTTCCCAGCGTTGTGCTGACCTTCGATCCCCACCCGGCCACCGTTCACAACCCGGACCGGACCGTACCTCTCGTTATTTCGGTCGAGGACAGGCTCCGCAGGCTCGAAGCTCTCGACGTCGACATTGTTTACGTCCAGCACTACACGCGCGACTACTCCCAAGCCACGGCAGAAGAGTTTATTCTCGACCAGCTTGTGGGTGAGCTCAAGGCAAAGTCTATTGTCGTCGGCGAGGATGCTCGGTTCGGACGCGACAACAGCGGTGACTGCGACTTTTTGATGGACATGGCGGACAAGCACGGCTTTACCGCCACCGTGGTTTCCGACCTCGAGGACGATGCGTCCGGGCGACGCTGGTCCTCGACCTGGCTACGCGAAGTGCTCGACCGCGGCGACGTCAAGGCCGCGACGAAGGTGCTTGGTCGCCTGCACCGGCTCCGGGGTACCGTCGTTCACGGCCACAAGCGGGGCCGCGAACTCGGTTTCCCCACCGCAAACCTGCAAGCATCATCCGCCGGGGTTGTCCCCAAGGATGGTGTGTACGCTGGCTGGCTCGTCCGGGACGTCCCCGGTACCTCAGCGGTGGAGAATCTACCGGCAGCTATCTCGATTGGCACCAACCCCCAGTTTGATGGCAAGGGAAGAACGGTTGAGGCACACGTCCTCGGACGTGCCGACCTTGACCTGTACGGCGAGGACATCGCCATCGATCTCGTTGCCTACCTTCGCCCCATGGTTTCTTTCGACAGGGTGGAGACGCTCCTTGAGCAGATGGATGAGGACCTGCGGCAGTCAGCCCTTGCCCTTGGCGTCCCGGTATCCGGCCGGGTCGACCCAACTCAGGTGACCGCTGGCCTCCAAGCCGAAGAGTTCAACCTGTAACGATTCTCCGGGGACCGCGGTTGCCATGCCGCGGGTGCGTAGCGAATATCACCGGATGCTCGCGGTGAGTGCCTGGGGGCTGCGTGGTAAGCTTGCAAAGCCGTTAGATCGGCCACGGATGCGTCATGCCCGGGAGAACAGGCCCCGGAGCTCTGTGCAACGGAAAGAAACTGGAGAATCAATGGCTCTCTCAGCTGAGAAAAAGCAGCAGATTATCAAGGAATACGCCACCCACGAGGGTGACACTGGTTCGCCTGAGGTGCAGGTTGCTCTGCTCTCGCAGCGCATCAAGGACCTGACCGAGCACTTCCGCTCGCACAAGCACGATCACCACTCACGTCGTGGTCTCATGCTTCTCATCGGTCAGCGTAAGCGCCTCCTCAAGTACCTCGCGGACGAGGACATCGAGCGTTACCGCGCTCTCATTGCACGCCTCGGTCTGCGACGCTAAGACCACCGGCCCGGGCCCAGCAGGCCCGGGCCAACCGCTGTCTAGGGACAGCACACTGAAGAAAAAATAAGAAGAATAATGTATGTGGAGCGGACGCCCGGTCCTCGGTTGCAAATTACGGGGCAGGTACCCGTGACTGGCAATCGATGACCGTGACCGTCTCCAAGAAAGATAGAGGAACCATGGAAGGTCCCGACGTTAAATTTTCCGAAGCAGTCATTGATAATGGCTCCTTCGGCACCCGCACGATCCGTTTCGAAACCGGCCTGCTTGCGCGCCAGGCAGCCGGAAGCGCAATGGTTTACCTGGACGGCGAGACCGCTATCCTGTCCGCCACCGCAGTCTCGAAGGCACCGAAGGATCACTTCGACTTCTTCCCGCTGACCGTTGACGTGGAGGAGCGCTCATATGCCGCCGGTCGCGTCCCCGGCTCGTTCTTCCGTCGTGAAGGCCGCCCGGGTACGGACGCGATCCTCGCGTGCCGTCTCATCGACCGCCCGCTGCGTCCCGCCTTCGTCAAGGGCCTGCGCAACGAGGTCCAGGTTGTTGCCACCGTAATGGCGGTGCACCCTGATGATGCGTACGACGTTGTCGCCATCAACGGCGCATCGATGTCCACCACACTGTCCGGTCTGCCCTTCTCGGGCCCGATCGGCGCCACCCGCATCGCACTCATCGACAACCAGTGGGTTGCTTTCCCGCGCTACTCCGACCTGCCCCGCGCAACCTTCAGCATGGTTGTTGCCGGCCGTATCGTCGGTGACGACGTTGCCGTCATGATGGTTGAGGCTGAGGCTGGCGAGTACGCCTGGGACCTTATCCAGGAAGGTGCTCAGGCACCGACCGAGGAGACCGTCGCCGAGGGTCTCGAGGCCGCCAAGGGCTTTATTCGCGTTCTCTGCGACGCACAGCAGGAACTCGTCGACCAGGCTGGCAAGGAGACGCAGGACTACCCGCGCTTCCTCTCCTACTCGGACGAGCAGTTCGACCGCGTTGAGAAGCAGATCGGTGACCGTCTCGGCCCGATTCTCGAACTCGTTGGCAAGGCCGACCGCGATAACGCACTGAACGAGCTCACCACCCACGTGGTTGCCGAACTGTCGAAGGACTACCCGGAGGGCGAAGGCGAGCTGTCCGCAGCCGTTAACGCCGTCTTCTCGAAGCAGATGCGTCACCGCGTTCTCACCGAGGGTGTTCGCATGGACGGCCGTCAGCCCGCGGAGATCCGTTCGATCTCCGCCGAGACCAATGTTCTTCCCCGCGTGCACGGCTCCGCCCTGTTCCAGCGTGGCGAGACCCAGATCCTGGGTGTCACTACCCTTAATATGCTGAAGATGGAGCAGCAGCTCGACAACCTCTCCCCGGAGAAGTCGAAGCGCTACATGCACCACTACAACTTCCCGCCCTACTCGACCGGTGAAACCGGCCGCGTTGGCTCCCCGAAGCGTCGCGAAATCGGTCACGGCATGCTCGCAGAGCGCGCCCTCGTCCCGGTCCTTCCGTCGCGCGAGGACTTCCCGTACGCAATCCGTCAGGTCTCCGAGGCCCTCGGTTCGAACGGCTCGACCTCGATGGGCTCCGTCTGTGCATCGACCCTGTCGCTGCTGAACGCCGGTGTGCCGCTCCGCGCCTCCGTCGCCGGTATTGCCATGGGTCTCATGTCCGAAGAGATTGACGGCGAGCAGCGCTACGTTGCCCTCACCGACATTCTTGGCGCCGAGGATGCCCTGGGCGACATGGACTTCAAGGTTGCAGGTACCCGCGAGTTCGTGACCGCTATTCAGCTCGACACGAAGCTCGATGGCATCCCGGCCCAGGTGCTCGCAGCGGCACTTGGCCAGGCACGCGACGCACGTCTCGCGATCCTCGACATCCTCGATGGCGCGATCTCGGTTCCGGACGAGATGAACGAGACCGCACCGCGAATCATCACCATTAAGATCCCCGTTGACAAGATCGGCGAGGTCATTGGCCCCAAGGGCAAGATGATCAACCAGATCCAGGAGGACACGGGCGCCGAGATCTCGATCGAGGACGACGGCTCCGTGTTCGTTGGTGCGACCACCGGCTCTGCTGCCGAGGCCGCACGTCAGGCGATCAACTCGATCGCCAACCCGACCATGCCCGAGGTGGGCGAACGCTTCGTTGGAACCGTCGTCAAGACAACCTCCTTCGGTGCGTTCGTATCGCTGACCCCCGGTAAGGACGGCCTGCTCCACATCACGCAGATCCGCCGCATGGTTGGTGGTAAGCGCGTCGAGAACGTTGAGGATGTCCTCAACGTGGGCGACAAGGTCCAGGTTGAGCTCGCTGAGATCGACCAGCGCGGCAAGCTTTCGCTCCACGCCATCGTTGAGGGCGAAGAGAACGAGTCCGCTGAGGAGAACGATAACGAGGAGAACGGTCACGAGGAGCGCGCCGAGCGTAAGCCCCGCAACCGCAACCGTCGTCGTACCCGTTCCTCCGATGAGGACTAAGTAGCCACGACTAACCAGTCACGACTAATCAGTCGTTAACAACCGATAAGGATGTTATGAGTATGGGCCGGACCTTCGGGACCGGCCCATACCGGTATCACCATGACATATACAGAAATCCGCCTGGCAGACCAGGACCTTGATGTCGAAGACTCCGGAATGCATTTGCGCCGCACCCTCCGCCACGGCATTCGCTTCATCACCGAACACATCCCCACGCAACGCTCCGTTGCGCTCGGCATGTGGATCGGTGCGGGTTCCCGCGATGAAGAAACGGGCCATGAGGGCTCCACGCACTTTCTGGAACACCTGCTCTTCAAAGGCACCAGGAACCGTTCCGCTATCGATATTGCTGAGGAGCAGGACTTCCTTGGTGGCGACTTCAATGCCATGACCGGCAAGCAGTTCACGGCCTACCACGGCAGGGTCTTCCAGGATGATCTGAAACGCGCGGTTGACCTCCTTGCCGACATGATCACCTCGGCACGGCTCGACCGGGAAGACATGGACGTGGAGCGAGGAGTGATCCTCGACGAGCTGGCCATGTATGCTGACGATCCCTCGGAAGTGGCCCACGAGGCACTGCCTGCCGCGGTTTTTGGCGACCACTCGCTAGCCCGCCCCGTGGGCGGAACCAAGCAGTCAGTGGGTGCACTCGACCACGGCTCCCTGCTCGAACACTACGCTGACCACTACCATCCGGGTGAACTGGTCGTTGCGGCCGCAGGTGCCGTTGACCACGAGGAGTTCATCGAGACCGTTATCGATGCACTGCGTCGTCACGGCTGGGAACTGGATGGCACGGACACCGTGCCCCGCCGGATCGAGTCACCCCTGTCCTATAACCTGTCGGACCGTCGGATCGTTCAAGCATCCGAGCAGTCCGCCGTGGTGATTGGAATGCCGGGGGTGACAAGCGATGATCCGATGCGACCCGCCCTGATCGCTGCCCTCACCATCCTCGGCACCGGTTCCTCATCCCGCCTCTTCCAAGAGGTACGAGAAAAGAGGGGATTGGCCTACTCTGCTTACGCTCTCGCTGCGTCCTATGAGACCGGGGGACTGGTAGCTATGGCAGCACCAACCTCCCCGAAGAACGCCGATATCGTCGCCGAGCTCATGAACGACACCCTCAACTCCATGGTCGGCACGGTTAAAGAATCCGAAGTGGAGTCCGCCTATCGCAGGCTCAGGGCCGGGGTTGTGTTCGATGCTGAAGCCGCGCAGCAGAGAATGATGAGGCTCGGACTGGCTGAGGTTGCCACCGGCCGGCTTATTTCCATGGACGAATCGCTCCGCAGACAGCGTGCCGTCACACGTGACGATATTGAGCAGGTGCTGTCACAGCTCGTCGTGAACGACCGGGCTCGCGTTGTCGTTGGACCGGTAGAGTGATCCCATGAAGATTGCAGTCATTGGAGCAAAGGGCCGCATGGGCCAGGCCATGAGCGCGGGAGTCGAGCAGACGGATGGGCTGGAGCTGGTCGCACAGCTTGATGCCGGTGATGAAATCACGACCGAGTCCCTCAACGGGGCAGAGGTCGCCATCGAATTCACCCGTCCCGATTCGACACTCAAGAACACCCTTGCCGTCATAGGTGCAGGAGTGCACTGCGTCGTTGGCACGACGGGGTGGACGGATGAGGGGCTGGACCAGGTGCGGGAGCTCCTGGAAACAAAGCCCGGTGTAGGCGCCATCATCGCACCCAACTACGCTCTGTCCGCCGTGCTCGCCATGTCGTTTGCGAAGAAGGCAGCAGCCTACTTCGAATCCGCGGAAGTCATCGAACTTCACCACCCGAACAAGGTCGACGCACCCTCGGGAACGGCTCTGACAACCGCCAAGGGAATTGCCCAGGCGCGCCGCGAGGCGGGTCTGGGTCCCATGCCCGATGCAACCGAAACGGATCCGGACGGCGCACGCGGAGCAAACATCGATGGAGTACACGTTCACGCGGTACGCCTGCGCGGCCTGACCGCACACGAAGAGATTGTCTTCGGTAACCCCGGCGAGCAGTTCACGATTCGTACCGATTCCTTCGACCGCGAATCGTTCTTCCCCGGCGTGCTCCTTGCCGTGCGGGAAGTATCCGGCAGGCCAGGCCTGACCTACGGTCTCGACCAGCTTATGGATATATAAATTATGAATTCTTAGAGAAGTTTCTTCTCAACCAATAGTGGGGCCCGCATGTCCAGTACATGCGGGCCCCACTATTCCTGATTGCTACGGGTTGTCGCAGCGTAGTTGGTGAGCGGCGGGCCGAGGGAGGTGACGGACCTTGGCCCGCCGCTCAGTGCTTAGAGGTGGCGGTTGAGGGCAGGGGTGTCCCTGCCGTCGCCGTCCCAGTCGCCAACGAGGATCGTGTCGGTAGACAATCCCAGCGTGATTTCCTGCTCGGCGTTGCCGCCGGTGTGGGCGTTGTTGATGAGGAAGACATTGTCGCGTCGTAGCGTAACAGTGTCGGTTCCGTCGCCGTTGAAGTCACCCGCGAATGCCTCATCGGATTCCCAGCCGTACCTGTACTCAATATCGGTGTTGCCACCGGTTAGAGCATTGTTGACGAAGAAGACCTTGCCACGGCGAACCGTGAAAGTATCCGAGTCGTTGCCGTCCCAGTCGCCGACAAGGATTTCGTCGTTGTCGCGGCCGTACTTGAACTCGTGATCGGCGTTGCCACCAACCAGTTCGTTGTTCAGGTAGATGGTGTGGCCGCGGCGAACACCGAGGGTGTCGGTTCCGTCGCCGTCCCAGTCGCCGACGAGAATTTCGTCGTTGTCGCGGCCGTACTTGAACTCGTGATCGGCGTTGCCACCAACCA
>NZ_JBQCYC010000015.1:50032-61282 GCF_052087705.1 Flaviflexus sp.
ATTTCGTCGTTGTCGCGGCCGTACTTGAACTCGTGATCGGCGTTGCCACCAACCAGTTCGTTATTCAGGTAGAACGTGTGGCCACGGCGAACACCGAGGGTATCGGTTCCGTTACCATCCCAGTCACCAGCGAAGACCTGGTCGTCTTCCCTACCAAAAGCAATTGCCACGTCGTGGGTCTCGGACTCCCAGGAGTCGTAGAGGAAGAAGACGTTACCGGTTGGTTCCGGTTCCGGAGCGGGCTCAACCTCGAGCTCAACAACGGCAGGCTCGGCGTCTGCCGAGACAGAAAGCGAGCCGTTGGTAGCGGCTGCGGAGGAGGACAGCGTCGCGGATTCCGCGGTGATGTCGTCCTCGGTGAGGGTGTACGTGCGGGACTCGCTAAGTGATTCTTCAGAGCCAAGCTCAGCGGCTTCAATCGCTCCAGTCACGTCGGTGAGGCGTACGTTGCCGGTGTTGGTGACGGTTGCGTCGTAGGAGACGATGTCACCGGCCGAGTCGTAGCCGTCGCCATCGACATCTTCGATGCTGGCGACGGATAGCGCAATGGTGACTTCGGGCAGACGCTCGATCAGATCAACCTCGTCACCCACGATATCGAGCGACAGCGGCTCGAGACCGGCGCCTTCAACAGCCCAGGTGCTGGTTGGGAGGAAGAATCCATGAGCAAGCTCGTCGGCGTTGACCATGTGGAATGCTGTGGTGCAGGTATATCCGGCACCGGCGGGAAGCGTACGGTAGCGGCAGTTGCCAGCACCATCATCCGGAACGAACGGATAGAAGTCACCAGCCGTTGGATAGGTCGTCTGGGTAACGTTCGATTCGGAGTCAACGCGGAAGTGGTAGTTCAGCCTCTCACCCTCGGTGTAGGGATCGACTGCCACGTCACGGGTGGAGTCACCCGGGTAGCCCTCGATGTTTGCCCCGAGAGTCGGTGCGGCGCCTTCGAGGACCGTAACTGTCGCGTCACCGCGCAGGCTGTATTCACCGGCGGAGATGAGAATATCGCCGTTTTGCACCTGGCCGTCGGCGGTCCAGATCGGGATATCGACGTCGAGAGTGACCTCGACGGATTCGCCAGGTGCCAGCTCTGAGAACTCGGCCTCTGTGGCCGACCATCCCGAACCAAGATCTGCGGTAACGGTTCCTGCTGGCATGGCCTTGTCGTCATCGTTGTTAACCGTGACGGTCAGCGGAACGGTGTCGCCAGCATTGCCTTCGGAAGCGGTGTCAGCGAACGAGGCGCAGAATGGCTTGAGCCAGTCCTCGTCGAAGTCGCCATAGAGAATCTCCGAGTTGGCGCCCTCGTAGACAACGCCGTAGGTACCATCGGCGAGTGCAACGAGGTCCGAGTACGAGTGGCTACCCGGCTCGTAGGTTTTAGATACGGGCCAGGTCTGACCATCGTCGCACGAGTAGCGAACCGTGCCGTTCGTACGGCTCGTGGCATTCGCATTCGAGAACAGGAGTTCCTTTGCCTCGAGCGAACCGGCCTCGGCGCCCGGGTTCATTTGAATGATCGATGCGTTATTGCGGGGATCAAGAAGCGTGTGGTCGAGCTCTGGCTCGGACCAGCTATGCCCACCATCGTCCGAGTAGGCAACCCAGCGCGCGGTGTGGGTACGGTGGGCACGAGAGTTCATCATGAGCCTGCCATCGGACAGCTCAACGACCTTGTTCTCATCCATAAGGGAACCGACCGGTTCACCCATCTGCCACGTTTTACCGTGATCATCAGAGTATACGGAGTACGCGACAACTGCTCCGGAACGTACCTGGCCAGCGTACTGCTGGACAAGACGTCCCGCGTATTCACCCCGGGTGATCTGGATTCCGTGACCGGATGTGGCGAACTGGCCGCGCATGTTCTCCGGCTTGACCACATCGGTGATCAGGCGGTGCTCCCAGGTCACGCCGTTATCTGTCGACACCGATACCTCGGCCGAGATAACGTCACGGTCCTCGTCGTCGTTACCGTAGACGCTTCCCCAAAAACCCTGGTCCTTCGAGAAAACGTGGAAGTTGAACAGGGTGTTCGTTTCAGCGTCGTAAACGTACGAAGGATCGGAATAGCCAAGCTTGTTCTCGCCGGTCTTGCCAGCGTGAACAACGGTCTGCTCCTCCCAGGTCTTTCCACCATCCGTTGAGCGGCGCTGCAGGATGGAGTTCGGTCCGGGGGAGTCCGCGCCGGTTGGCCGTCCGTCGTAAGAAATCAGCAGATCGCCGTTGTTGAGCTGAATGATCGCGGGAATGCGGTAGTTCGGGAACACCCCATCGCCACCCAGGGCGATACGCAACGTCGTGAATTCCTCGGCGGCGGCCTCATCCTCCGCCATCGCAGGAATCCCGGCAAACGTCGAAGCAAGAAGTGCGACACCTGCCCCTGCACTCAAGAATCTCCGCCGTGCTGTTTTTGGCCTGTGCTTTATAGCCACAGGTACCTCCTCGTCGTGTGGTCTGTCGGCAACGCTGCCGACCGTGCAGATATCCGACACATGAGACTTCAGATGTCAGACATCTTCTGAGCAGTGTAATTCGGGCGACAGCAATATGCGACTGCTAGCACGAATGTCGTACTGCCTGCGACGATATTGTGCATACGCCAGGTAGTTAACAGAGTTCACTGCTATGAGGTACAGTGGAAATTTTCCCGGTCGCATCAGCTGACCTGGGAGGATGGGGCGTCAGTAGCGCTATTTGAGCGTGTCGCTACTGTCGGATTCTTGCCCTCGCGCCGGAGCCTCCCAAACGCGTGTGTAGGTATAGCAAGATGGTTGCCCTGGGTGATACTAAAGCGGCGCAAGAGGTACCTGCGCCGTGAGGCAAGGAAAAGGTAACTGCGCCGCGAAGGAAGGAAAGTGGTAAACGAGCGGGCTGAGGGGTGTGCTCACCCTTCAGGGAGGCATGTTTACTCTGCTGGGTCGAGGACGGTGTACCAGCACTGCTCGGTCACGGTGCCGGTGCCGAGGTCGAGGTTGCGCTGGATGCCGCGGGGTGCGAAGCCTGCGCCCTGGAAGAAGCGGGTCTTTGCCTCGTCACCAACCATGATCCACACCTGCATCTCCTCAGCCTTGTCCTGTTCGGCAAACTCTGCGATTGCGGCAAGGAGGCGCGAGCCGTGGCCCTTGCGGCCGTTATTGCGGGGAACCTCGAGGGCAAGGATCTCAATGGTGCCGGGATTATCTTCGGCGTCGCCGATCATGGCCTGGTCGGCGGGGGCGATTGCGGCGAATCCCACGATTGCTGCCCCTTCAACGGCGGTCAGGGTCCGGTACGCCGGTGACGGTGGGGCGGAGATTGAGTCAGACCAGCCCTTCGCGAGTGCCTCACCAGTCAGCTGCGCTGAGACCTCCGCGGGGAGGTCGTGGCCGAGCGCTGCGGCCAGTGTCGCCTTCATCGTCGTTGCATGCATATCACCGAGGAACGGCACATCGGAGATGATGGCGGGTCGGACAAAGGAATCAGGAAGAGCTTGAGTCACTAGGCCAGCCTATCGAGCCTGCGGCCAAGGGTCCATGTTGCCCCGGTGAGATGTGAAGATTCTCGGTCACCACGACGCGACGCATCCGTTCGTCGGCAAATGAGGCTGTCTTTTAGTCAAAGAGGTGATCCAGCGGAGCTGAATAGGCGTATATCCGAACCATTTGGCTGGTCAGATTGGGTGAAAAGGTGTCCATATGTTCGACACTTGGGACCGTTGGCGCCGATCCGCCGGATAAAAGATCTAGGATGTCCCCATGGGTAGTACACCGTCACGCACATTTGGCTCCGTCGGAGTGGCCATGGCAACGCCATTCGCCCCCGATGGTTCACTGGACATTGAATCGGCCCGCAAGCTCGCGGACCACCTCGTAGGCGAGGGTGTTGATCTGATCGTCCTCTCTGGCACGACCGGTGAGTCGCCGACGACTCACCAGCCTGAGAAGGACGAGCTTGTCACCGAGGTCGTTGCCGAGGTTGGCGACCGCGCCATGGTAATCGCGGGCGCTGGTTCTAACGACACCGCGCACGGCGTCAGGATCGCGAAGGGCGCAGCCAAGTGCGGTGCCCAGGGCCTCCTTATCGTCTCGCCCTACTATTCCCGTCCCTCCCAGGAGGGCATCTACCAGCACATCACCGCGATCGCGGCCTCGACGGAACTGCCCGTCATGGTCTACGACATCCCGGGCCGCACGGGTGTGCGGATCTCTGACGAGACTTTTGATCGTCTCGCGGAGAACCCGAAGATCAAGGCAGTGAAGGACGCCGTAGGCGACCTGCCGAACGGTATCGCCACCTCCCGACGCACCGGCCTCGAATACTACTCGGGCGATGATGCTCTCAACCTGCCGTGGCTGACCATTGGTGGCTCGGGCGTCGTCTCGGTTGTTGGACACATCGGCGGTAGGCGTTACCGCGACATGATTGATGCTGTTGACGCCGGGGATTACGCCAAGGCACAGCAGATCGACGATGAGATTCATCCGCTTGTCAACGCGATCATGGGTGGCGGCCAGGGTGCGGTTATGGCGAAGGAAGCACTCGCCATGACCGGGGTGATCCCGCACGCCACGGTGCGTCTGCCGCTCGTTGGTGCCAGCCAGAACGAACTTGACTCGCTGCGCCGAGTCCTCCAGGTTCAGGGCTACCTCAACTAACCTTCCCGGAACCGTAGGGCGGGAATAGCTATCTGACGCGGGGCGGTACGAACAATGTTCTTACCACCCCGGGACCGTCTGTCCATACGTGGCACAAACTCAAGAGAGCAAAGTGAACGGGCCCCAGGCCCGCCATGTATCGAATCCGTTCCGTTCATGGGACAATGACGACGTGAATTACGCTCGACCTGATCTTCAGACACCCGTCCCCCTCAAGAAGAACGCCCTGAGAATTGTCCCTCTCGGCGGTCTTGGCGAGGTTGGGCGCAACATGACCGTTTTCGAGATCAACGGACGCCTGCTCGTCGTTGACTGCGGCGTCCTGTTCCCCGAAGAGGTCCAGCCCGGCGTCGACCTTATCCTTCCCGACTTCGAATACATCGAGGACCGTCTCGACGACATCGAGGCCATTATCCTCACGCACGGTCACGAGGACCACATTGGCGCCGTCCCGTACCTGTTGCGACTCAAGAACGACATTCCCGTCGTTGGTTCCCAGCTCACCCTTGCCTTCATAGAGGCCAAGTTGCAGGAGCACCGAATCACGCCCTACACTCTCCAGGTTGCCGAGGGTGATGTCGAAGAATTCGGCCCGTTCGAGGTCGAGTTTGTCGCGGTTAACCACTCGATCCCGGACGCGCTCGCCGCAATGATCCGCACCGTTGCCGGCAACGTTCTTATCACCGGTGACTTCAAGATGGACCAGCTGCCGCTCGATCGCAGGATCACCGACCTCCGGGCCTTCGCTCGCCTCGGTGAAGAGGGTGTCGACCTGTTCATGACGGACTCGACGAACGCCGAGGTCCCCGGTTTCACAACCTCCGAGGTTGAGATCGGCCCGGTGCTCAAGCAGGTGTTTGCGGGAGCTACGGGACAGATCGTCGTTGCTTCCTTCGCGTCCCACGTGCACCGCGTCCAGCAGGTCCTCGATGCTGCCGCGGCAAACAACCGCGTCGTCACCTTCGTCGGACGCTCCATGGTCCGCAACATGGGGATTGCGTCAGATCTCGGATACCTCGACGTCCCCGACGGGGTCCTTGTTGACCTGAAGAAGATCACGGACTACCCGGAGTCCAAGCGCGTGTACATGTCGACGGGCTCCCAGGGTGAGCCGATGGCGGTGCTGTCCCGGATCGCGAACGAGAACCACCCGAAGATCTCGGTGGGCTCCGGCGACACGGTCGTCTTTGCTTCCTCCCTTATCCCCGGCAACGAGAACTCCGTCTTCCGTCTCATCAACGGGCTCATGAGGCTCGGATCCAAGGTTGTCCATCAGGGGAGTGCCCGTGTGCACGTTTCCGGGCACGCCTCCGCTGGTGAGCTTCTCTACTGTTACAACATTGTTCAGCCCACGGCGGTTATGCCGATCCACGGGGAAATCCGCCACCTGGTGGCAAACGGTGCGCTCGCGGTCAAGACCGGCGTCCCAGCTGAGAACATTATGCTTGCAGAGGACGGCGTTGTCGTTGACCTTGCTGACGGGGAGGCATCGATCGTGGGTGCGGTGCCCTGCGGCTACGTCTACGTCGATGGCTCCTCCGTTGGTGACTTGACTGAGGCCGAGCTCAAGGACCGCCGGATCCTCTCCGAGGAGGGCTTCGTTGCCATCTTCGCTGTCGTTGATCCCTCGAAGAAGGAAATCGTTTCTGGCCCCCACATCCAGGCTCGTGCCATGGCGGAAGATGATGAGGTGTTCGAGAAGGTGCTTCCCGAAGTCGCCCAGGCACTCCAGGACGCCCTCGACGATGGTGATGACTCCTACCAGATGCAGCAGGCGATGCGCCGGGCTATTGGTCGCTGGGTCTCTCGCAGGCTCCGCCGCCGCCCCATGATTGTCCCCACCGTCATCGAGGTCTGAGCACGGACAAAACTAGCAACGAGGAACTTTTCCGGATCCAAGCTCGGCGATCCTCAGGACCCGAGAAGTTGCCCGAGATACTGGAGAGGTTGGCCGCCCCGCGGGGCGGCCTCCCTGTTTGCTCGGTTCTTTATGGATACTGACGAGCCGATCCGCCGCGCCGAACCGAACACCTTCCTAGATCGTTGCGAGGCCTCTAGGATGGGCGAAAAGGACACGGTCCTTTCCTGGTGAACATCGTGGTTCGTAGGAGGTTGCAGTGACCCAGTTTGTTGGCGTTGAGAATATGGTGCGATGGATCCAGCGTGACGGCGTGGAACCAATCATCGTGAAAATGGTGGGTGCACTCGAACAGGACTTCGCGCGGTGGGAACAGTTCGAGAGGACCCCACGGCTTGCCTCGCACTCGCCGATCGGCGTCATCGAGCTCATGCCAACGACCGACGGGGAACAGTACTCGTTCAAGTACGTCAACGGACATCCCTCCAACCCGGCAAGAGGTTTCCAAACCGTGACGGCATTCGGTGCGCTCGCGGATGTCGACAATGGTTATCCCGTCTTCGTTGCGGAGATGACGCTCCTGACGGCTATGCGAACTGCGGCGATCTCGGCCATGGTTGCCAAGCACCTGGCGCCCACAAACTCGCAAACCATGGCGATGATTGGAACGGGTAGCCAGGCGGAGTTCCAGGCGCTTGCCATGAGGGGAACACTCGGAATTGAGAACCTTGTCGTGTACGACCTGGATCCGGGTGCCGTGGAGAAGTTCCGGCGGAACATGGAACCCCTGGGATTCTCAATTACGTCCTGCTCGAGCACCTCGGAGGCCATTCTCGGTGCCGACATCATTACGACCTGCACGGCAGACAAGCAGCTGGCGACAGTCCTGCACTCCAACCAGGTGGCCCCGGGCGTACACATCAACGCGATTGGCGGTGACTGCCCCGGCAAGACGGAACTCGATGCTGAGATCCTCCGTGACGGTTCGGTCTTCGTTGAGTTTGAGGAACAAACGAGAATCGAGGGTGAAATCCAGCAGATGGATGCTGACTCCCCGGTGACGGAGTTCTGGAAGGTCATAACCGGGGACCACCCGGGGCGGGTCTCGGACGAGGAAATCACGATCTTTGACTCCGTTGGCTTCGCAATCGCTGACTTTGTGGCACTCAAGGTCTGCCAGGCTGAGACCGCGGGAACCGACCTACAAGCCAAAATCGACATCATTGCCGAACCGGACGACCCGAAGGACCTGTTCTCCCTCCTCAAAATAAACGCACCTGTGTAGCCTGCTCGATTCCGCTAACTCCCTGACTTGCTGGGCTTTCCAGCGGCCTCGCCCTGCAGTTTAAGGCCGATGTTTCAGGGTGGGGATGGTTGCGAGCTGGCGTCGTTGTGGGGTTTTTCGTGTCAGTGAGAAAAACCGCTAAGGGCACAGAATCGGCGCGTGCCTAGGAAACCTGCTGGTGGGCCAACTATTCTCGGAGGTGTGAGTAAGTCAGAACCGAGGAAACCGGGACGGAAGGCGTCGCAGGAAACGAGTGGGCGAGTGCCCGCACGTGGCCGCCGCCAGCAGACCCCGAAGACGGAGATCAGGCGCGAGCCTGTCCAGGACGAGGTCAAGGAGCCAGTATCTCCGGCCAGGCGGGACGGACTTGCGCTCACCGTCATTGGGCTTGCGATTATCGTTGCCCTGCGGGAGTGGTTCCAGCTGTCAGGAGCCCTCGGGGACCTCATCCACCACGCCACGGCCGGCCCAGTTGGCTTGCTGTCGATCTTCGCCCCGATCGTGCTCGTGTTCTTCGCGGTCCGCCTGTTCCGTGAATCGACTCGTGAGTCGAACAAGAACCTCGTGATTGGAACGGTCCTCCTTGTTCTCGCGATCACCGGCGTGCTTCATATTCTTCTCGGGGCAGCGAGCCCCATGGATGACATCAACAGCGTAGAAAACGCGGGTGGAATTATCGGATGGGCAGTAGGTGGGGGACTGGAGTATCTGCTGTCGCCCTACGGTGCGGTGCCAATCCTTTTCCTTCTCGCTATCTTCGCGATCCTTTATGGAACGGCTACGTCGATCCGCGACATTCTCGACTTCACAAAGGCGAACAGGCCGGAGAGTATTCGCCCACCCTTTGCTGACCGGTTGCGTCAAAAGCGTGAGGACGCCATGGCGTTGGAGAGCGAGCCGTACGAGGATCCGTTGGAGATGGACGAGGCGCCGGACCTGCCGGCACTCGACATGAACACGAAGCGGAAGCCAAAGCCTGCTGCTCCGAAGGAAACACCGAAGACTCAGGTCATGAGCTCCGCATCCTCGATTGATCTGCCGGCGCCCGCGCCCTCGCCCGAGGAGCCCGAGACCGAGCCAACCGTCTTCGAGCAACCGGAACTGTCGTCCAGCCTCGCCTACGAACTGCCCGACATGGACATGCTGGTGGCGGGCGCCCCGCACCTTGAGAGGTCCGAAGCAAACGACAATGTCGTTGCCGCCCTCACCCGGGTCTTCGAAGAGTTCTCCGTCGGTGCTGAGGTCACGGGCTTCTCCCGCGGCCCGACAGTCACCCAGTACGAGGTTGAGCTCGGCCCCGGTGTGAAGGTTGAGCGAATCACGCAACTGTCGAAGAACATCGCCTACGCCGTTGCCAGCGCCGACGTTCGCATCCTGTCTCCGATTCCCGGCAAGCAGGCGGTCGGCATTGAGATTCCGAATGCCGACCGCGAGACCGTTGTTCTCGGTGAGGTCCTTCGATCCAATGTCGCGAAGAAGCAGACCCATCCTCTTGTTGTTGGTCTTGGTAAGTCCGTTCAGGGCAACTATGTGGTTGCGAACCTGGCCAAGATGCCGCACTTGCTGGTTGCGGGCGCGACCGGTTCCGGTAAGTCTTCGTTCGTGAATTCGATGATCACGTCGATTCTCATGAGGGCAACGCCCGACCAGGTTCGGCTTATCCTTGTTGACCCGAAGCGCGTTGAACTGACCATTTATGCCGGCATCCCGCACCTCATCACCCCGATCATCACGAACCCGAAGAAGGCAGCCGAGGCTCTCGAATGGGTGGTTGAGGAAATGGACCGCAGATACGACGATTTGGCCGCGTTCGGCTATCGTCACGTCGACGAGTTCAACGAGGCCGTCAAAACGGGCAAGGTGCAGCCCCTGCCGGGCTCCGAGCGAGAGATCAAGCCCTACCCGTACCTTGTTGTTGTCGTAGACGAGCTCGCGGACCTCATGCTGGTTGCTCCGAAGGACGTTGAATCCTCGATCCAGCGCATCACGCAGCTGGCACGAGCCGCCGGCATCCACCTTGTGCTCGCCACCCAGCGGCCCTCCGTCGACGTTGTCACGGGCCTCATCAAGTCGAACGTGCCGTCGAGGCTCGCGTTCTCCACGTCGTCCCTGGCTGACTCCCGAGTCATCCTCGATCAGCCGGGCGCCGAGAAGCTGATCGGGCAGGGTGATGCTCTGTTCATGCCTTCCGGTGCCACGAAGCCGGTCCGCGTTCAGGGTTCCTGGGTTGGGGAGTCTGAAGTTAAGAAGGTCGTCGACTACGTCAAGGGCAAGATGGAGCCCGAGTATCGTGCCGACGTGACCGCGAAGCCCGAAGCTAAGAAGCAGGTGGATGACGACATCGGTGACGATCTCGACATCCTCCTCCAGGCCGCCGAGCTCGTCGTCTCAACCGACTTCGGTTCAACCTCGATGCTCCAGCGTAAGCTTCGCATCGGCTTTGCTAAGGCGGGGCGCATGATGGACCTGCTGGAGTCTCGTGAGATCGTAGGGCCCTCCGAAGGCTCGAAGGCTCGCGAGGTGCTCGTCAAGCCAGATCAACTCCCCGAGGTTCTCGCTATGCTCCGCGGCGAAGAGCCGCCGCAGGAAGCGTATGAGACCCCGGTGGAGGAAGGTCCAGTCGATGGAACCGAAGTTCTTCCCGCGGCCCGCGAGGCTGAAAACTACTGGGATGATGACGATGACGACTCCGAGGATGCCTGGCAACTAACAGGTCGCTGAGGAAAATCAGGAACCGGTCATTTTGACACCGGCTAGTTTCCTCAGCTTCGTCCTGCCCGAAGATCGCACGACCCACCGTGCGATCTTCGGTTATAAGCGACAGGTGCAGTCCTGCCCGATTGATAACGATATGCGCTCGATACTCTTTTTGGGTGTTGACTGAATGGGGAGGTGGGGCATTGTTCGGAACATGACGCCAGGGTTCGTGAGAACCCGACCTGGAATCTCGTGTTCCAGTTGGAATGCTTGATCACCTCACCGGCCAATGTCGGCTAAGCCGATTATCCCGAACCAATTGCCAAACCCAATGTGCGCCGACAACGTGTTGGTGACATCGCACTAGTTCGTCGGTAGAGCCAGACGGCAAGAGCCCAAACACTAAAGGCGGTAGCGCCATGAATAGACGACTGATCGGCACATTGGGCACGGTTGGAGTTGCAGCGGCTGGTGTCCTGGTTGCGACCACGGTGCTCGGCGACGATTCTGATAATTCGCGCCACACTCCCTCAAGCTGCACCGGTTATCTACAGCTCCTTTGACGACGCACAGAACCAGCATGACGCGACACTGGTCGTTACGGTCGTGAATGTCGAAGACGAGTATGTCGATTATGGAGGAGATGGGAAGCCGGACCACGCCGATGATCCTGGTCTTTCGATGGAGAGCCTCACCGTCAAGATCGACGACGTCCTGAAGGGCGACGAATCGCTGGCGGGAACGGAACTGACGCTTGTCCACTCATCGCTGGG
>NZ_JBQCYC010000016.1:0-54882 GCF_052087705.1 Flaviflexus sp.
GCATTCGTGTCGACGGCAGTGCCGTCAACAGATAGCTCTGCAACGCGATCCACGGTGTGCGTGGTGGCAATGAGGTCGACAATGCCGTTCAGCCACTGATCGTCAGTGACGCTGAGGCGGACCGGGGACATGTCGACGCCGTCGACCATGACCTGGGTCGGATCAGTTGTCACGGAGTTCGTGCCGTCGGAGACGGTGATCGAGTACTCGTACCAGCGCTTACCGATGATGTCGGCAGCGGGAAGCTCGTACGAGTAGCGGTCACCATCGGCCAGCAGGTTGACGACGCGGGGCTCGTCACCGGCGGAGGAAACAACGTTGAGGGTCACGGTCTTGACCTGAACGTCATCGGTCACCTCGAAGGCGAACTCGAAGGGCTGATCGGCAAGAACCGTGTCGGCCGTCAGGTCGGTGATAACCGGCTCTGCTGTGTCGGAGGATGGGGTGACGAGCGGCTCGGGTAGCTGGTGTGCTGCCACGGTGCCGGGGGTGGCGTGGTCCGAGCCGAGCAGGGTCTGCTTGAGCAGGTCCTCCTCGTCAACGCCCCACTGGAGACCAAGGTTTGTGACAACGTCACGTTCCGAGCCCATGTTGTAGTAGGCGCGGTTCACCATGTGACCGGTGTTGGTCTGGATCTGGATGCCGCGGGCTGAGCCGTTGGCCATGCCACCCGCGTAGATCTCGAGCAGCTCGGTGCCAGCCTCAAGATTTGCGCCGTAGAAGGTGTTGAAGTCTTCAGCGGTCAGCTCATCGTTCGGGCCGTTCTTGATCCAGAACACGAGTGTCTTGCCCGGAGCAATGACCGCATCCGAGGGGATCGTCGGCCACACGGTTGCGTTCGAGTTCGTGAACTCGTCCAGCGGGTACAGGTAGTTGATGGCGTAGTCGGAGAAGTCGACCGGTGCGTTCGTGGCGTTCGCGATCTCAATGAACTCGTAGCCGTCCGAGGAACCCACGTTCGTTGAGTCAACAACAGCTTCGGTGACAAGCAGAGGGGCCGAGGTAGTCGGGGGAACCAGCGGCTCCTCTTCCGTGATGTCCGCCGGATCCATGAGCTGCTCGGGATGAACAACACCGGGGGAGGGATCGGCAAGGGTGTTCAGGACCCTCATCGACCTAGGTTCAATAGCGTCAGCCTCGGGAAGACCGAAGTCGGCCGACATTGCGGGACCAACGGAATCTGATGGGTAGTACGACCAGGACTGGATCTCGCCGTCCTTGAGGACGCGGATGCCACGGTCGCCGCCGTTGGCCATGCCACCGGCTTCAACGCGGAAGATCTGCGCGTCGTTCTCCATGCCGAACTCGTTACGGAAGTCCTCTTCCGTGTAGGAGAATCAGTCAATGTTGTTCGCGGTGTAGGACACCCAGGCAACCGCGGTCTCACCGGGCTCAAGAACGATATCAACGCCCTCCTCAACCGGGTGCAGAAGGTCGCGGCTCATGTCGACCGAGTTCACGTAAATGTACTGGAACGAGTAGCCGTCGCCGAGAACGTTAATGGTCTCGTTGGTCGTGTTGTGAATCTCGTAGTACTCGAAGTTGTCGTGGCTCGTCGAGTTCGGAAGGATCTCCGTGATCATGAGAGCCGGAATACCCTCTTCTACAACCTCGGGCTCCGGGGCCTCGAACTGCTCGGGAGAAACAGCGCCAGCGGTTCCGCCCGGCTCGTTTGCGATCTGCCTCAGCCTGCGAGTATCCGCAGCATCGGCGGCGGGAATTGCGAACTCGGCGGTCTGGGTGGTGCTGATCGTGTCGGCGTCGTAGTGCGCCCACGACTCAACCTCACCGTTCTTGACGACCTGAACGCCGCGGTCACCGGAGTTAGACATGCCGTTCTGTCCGACAATGCGGATAACGCGGCCGTCTTCTCCCATGCCCCACTCTTCACGGAAATCGGTTTCCGTGTAGTCGAAAGAACGAACATTGCCGCCCTCGTGCGATAGCCAGAGCACAACGGTCTCTCCGGCCTCGATGACAATGTCATCGCCCTCGTGCGGGGAAAGGACAATGCTGGCTGCAACCCCATCATCTGCCGAGGTGTAAGCGAGTGAATATCCGGCGTCCTTCATGGAGATTGCGGATTCAGTGGTGTTGTGGAGCTCAATGAACTCGAAATGATCAACCCCGCCATGGTCGGGGGCAAGCTCGGTGATCATCAGCGGGGGCAGGGTGTCCTGCTCCTGTGCTTGTGTGATCGTCGTTGGTGGTGTCGTGTTGGGCTGCGCTGTGACCGGACCCGCAAGGGTCAAGGTCAGAGCCCCTGCGGTACCCGCGGCCATAATAGCCCCCGGTATGCGCCGAATACTCTTCACTATGTCTTCCTTCTGTATCAGAAACTATGTATTGAGTTTCTGAATTAGAGTAGAAAAACAGAATGAAATCAGAATGAACGAGACATATCGGACGCGTGTCCGTCAGGAGAGCGCATCATGTCGCCCCAGCTCACGGGCGTGCTCACCGATCCGATACGTCAGCGGGCACGTGCGGCCCATCAACGAAACCCGGAAGATCATTAGTTGTGTACTGTATCCAGCAGGTGTGGAGTCTCTCATGGCATGCTGACCCGCAACCCTTGTCACAGCTGACCTGTTAACAGGTCAGCGGCCGGGAAAATCCCGGCCGCTGAACGAGAAAGGACTAGTTGTGAACAATTTACTTTGAAGGAAGTTCTTCTATTCCGCTAAAGAGCTACTGTCGGTTAGATCCTAAGGAATTTCAGGAGAAGCTTAATTCTGTGACTTTCCGTGGCTCTCCGTGAGTGTCTTGGAGGCTTAGATTCCGAGGGACTTCTGGACGGACAGGAGGGCCTCGGCGGACTTGTGGAGCTTCGCCTCTTCGATCTCGTCCATGGGGAAGTTCAGGGTGCGTTCAACGCCGCCACGGCCCACGATCGAGGGGACGGACAGGGCGATGTCGGAAATCCCGTGGTAGTTGTTCAAGAGGGTGGAGACGGGGAGGACGGCCTTCTGGTCGCGGAGGATCGCCTCCACGACTCGGGCACCGGCAACGCCAATTGCGTAGTTCGTTGCGCCCTTACCCTGAATGACCTTGTAGGCGGAGTTCATAACTTCGTGCTCGAGGGAATCGAGAACCTCACGGTCGAAGACGCGGTTACCTGCCGAGTCTTTCCAATCCTGGAGCGGGGACTGGCCGATCGTGGCGGAAGACCAGAGTGCGAACTCGGTGTCGCCGTGCTCGCCCACCATCATGGCGTGCACGGAACGGGGCGAGATCCCGATCTTGTTGCCAACCAGCCAGCGCAGGCGGGACGTGTCAAGAACCGTTCCGGAGGAGAGCACGCGGTGGGTGGGAAGACCGGAGATCTTCAGGGCTGCCGTGGTCAGCACATCGCACGGGTTCGTGACGAGCATGTAGATCGCGTTCGGGGCCTGCTCGAGCAACTGCGGCATAAGAGAACCCAAGATGTCGACATTCGTGCCAGCCAGGCCCAGGCGAGATTGTCCGGGCTTCTGCCGTGCACCTGCTGTGATGACAACAATGTCGGAACCTGCGACGCAGGAAATATCGGAGCCACCAATGATCTGGGAGGCCTGAGTGTACTGGCTTCCGTGCGCAAGGTCGAGGACCTCGGCATCGACCTTCTCGGTGTTGAGGTCGTAGAGGGCAACAGTGTTGGCGGAGCCGCGGATGAGAGAGGCGTAAGCAAGAGAGGATCCCACGGATCCCGCTCCAACGATCGAGAGCTTCGTGGTGCTGGCGGTATCAGTCATAGACACATTGTCTACGACAGCGACCCGCCGCGCCAAGGGCTGAGAGAAGACGGTCCCCTTCTTCTCAGGGGCAATGGACCATAATGAAACAATGAGCCGCTTTCACGATCTCGTTGACAAGTTCGGTGCCCTCCCCATTCCGCTTGAGAGGGCACGAACCGGTGGCCGCAGGTCCGCTGTTCTCATGGCGCTCACCGATGAGAATGACACCAGGATCGTGCTCACGAGGCGGGCTCTGACCATGCGCTTTCATCCCGGCCAGGTCTCCTTCCCGGGGGGTTCCCTCGAAGAGGGCGAAACCCCGGTTGATGCTGCGTTGCGGGAAGCTCACGAAGAAGTAGGGCTTGAACCCACCAGGGTCTCGGTTCTCGGGGAACTCCCGGGCCTGTCGCTTGCGGCATCATCAAATGCAGTTACCCCAATCATTGGTGTTATCGGACCCGGCGAACGCCCCGACGTGGTCGACGAGGCAGAGGTCGACTCCGTTCACCTGCCGACACTCGACTACTTGGCGGACCCCGATATTCGCATGACTGCACTCATTCCAGGCAGACCCTACCGGGGACCGGCCTTCCAGCTTGGCGACATATTTATATGGGGATTCACGGCTCACCTACTTGATGGTCTTCTGGAAGTTGGTGGCTGGGAAAAAGAATGGGACCACGACCGCACCATCATCGTCCCGGAAGAATACCGACGAGAACGGGGCTGATCTTTCTAGAGGGGTGACGGAGGCTGATCTTTCGGAGGGAGAAGCTGATCATTCGAGGGGACTGACTCCCTAAGATTGATCTCCCGCTTAGTCTTCACGCAGGGGGCCCACGGATTCTGTCCGTGGGCCCCACTGTCACTGTTAGCTCATTGCTGTCATAAGCTCCCTGCGATCATCGAGTCTGCATTCTTAGAGAGCTCCGAGGAGGACGCGTGCGACCTCGACGAGGGAGATAGCTCCCGGATCGGGGGTGCCGACGGACTTCTGGCCGAGCGGGCGGGCGCGACCAACCTTGGCGACAAGGTCCGTGGTGGAGGATGCGCCTTCTTCGCCTGCCTTTAGAGCGGCCTCTGCCTTGGTCTTGAGGTCACCCTCGGTGGTCGTCAGGGCTTCGGTGAGCGGAACGAGGGCGTCAACAAGAGTCTTGTCGCCCACCTCTGCACCACCGAGTCGCTGAACTGCTTCCTGAGCCGCAACTACTGCTTCGACAAGCTTGTTCTCGGTCGGAGCATCCTCGTTACCAAGGGCCGCGCCGAACGAGGTGAGGATAGCGCCCCAGAGAGCACCCGAGGTGCCGCCAGCACGATCGGACCACGCGTCACCCGCAGCGGCCAGGGTGGTCGACAGGCCAGCACCATCAGCAACCAGTGCCTGGGCTGCCTTAGCGGCTGCGCGGGAACCATTCTCCATGCCAATGCCGTGGTCACCGTCGCCAGCAACGGCGTCCAGTTCACCCAGCTCGTCCTTCTTAGATTCGAGCATGGTGGCGATCTCACCAAGGAGATCTGCGGCCTTGGATGCGGCGGCCTGGGATGCTTCAGATCCGGTCTCGGTGACGGTGACCTTCGCGGCCTCGTTGTTGAGAACCGCATCGTCGCGCTCAACCTGCTCGACAGAGCCCTTGCGGTAGGCAGGGGAATCGCACGGTGCGTTCCAGTACTCAAGGAGCTCGTCATCAACCCAGGTCAGGGTGAGGGAAATGCCTGCCATGTCCAAAGAAGTCACGAACTCGCCCGACTCCAGGTCTTCAACGACAATGCCTGCCTCTTCCAGGAGGTCGTGGACTGCACC
Source organism: Flaviflexus sp. (assembly GCF_052087705.1). Taxonomy (NCBI): domain Bacteria; kingdom Bacillati; phylum Actinomycetota; class Actinomycetes; order Actinomycetales; family Actinomycetaceae; genus Flaviflexus; species Flaviflexus sp. The sequence goes on from NZ_JBQCYC010000016.1 coordinate 5,518, forward strand.
GGCGACAATGAACAGCTCCTCGTACTTCGTGTCACCCAGGCCGTTGACCATGGCGACAACGCGGTTCGCGCCCTCGGGACGTTCCTCGAGCAGACCATCAACGAGGGTCTTAGCGACCTCGTTGGCCGTACCAAGAGGTGCTTCGTCAACGCCGGGTTCACCGTGAATGCCGAGACCGATCGCCATCTTCCCCTCCGGGACGGTGAACAGCGGTCCATCGGCACCGGGAAGAGTACAGCCGTCGAATGCTACGCCGAAAGAACGCGTGGCGTCGTTTGCCTTGGCGAAGACGCGCTTGACCTCCTCGAAGTCCTTACCTGCCTCTGCCGCGGCAGAAGCAATCTTGAAGGTCGGGAAGTCACCGGCAATACCGCGGCGCTTCTCCAGTTCATCCTTCGAACCGGAAGCAATGTCATCCGTGACAACCAGAGTGTCTGCATCAATACCCTCGGCACGAAGGCGCTCAATGGCCTGGCCGAAGTGGAGGACGTCGCCCGCGTAGTTACCAAAACCAATAAGAACACCGGCACCCCGGTCGGCTGCCTTCAGGACCGAGTAGGCCTGTGCTCCCGATGGGGAGGAGAAAATGTTGCCGCACACGGCACCATCGGCAAAGCCCTGACCGATCCAACCGGCGAAGGCCGGGTAGTGGCCGGAGCCACCGCCGTACACAACAGCAACCTTGCCGTCACGGGTTGCGGTCGAACGGACCACGCCACCGTAGACGGGCTTTACGTACCGTTTGTTCGCGAGAACGAAGCCGCGAAGCGACTCTGCGGGAAAATCTTCAGGAACGTTTACTAGACGCGTCATTGCTCTTCCTTACGTTGGGACTGTCTCCACTGACAGCTCGTCTGCACCGATCATACGAGCGTGTTCCAAACCACACAACCGGAAATTCCGGGACAATCATGAAAATTTCTCACTAACTAGTGGGAAATCTGCCGCGAATCAGCAGTAAACGTTGATAGAAGGCCAAAAACTATGCTCGCGCGTTGACTGAAAAGTTGCTGACTGCAATGTTGGCCAGTTTGGGCAAATCGGGGCAACTCGGCTAAATCCCAGGATGTGGAAGGGTCCATTGGGAGTGGGTGTAAGAGGATTGTGGGATGAGTAGCCACCGTTGTTCCTCCCACACCGTGAATTTTCATCAGGCCGTCATGGCTTCATTGGTTTATGCCTCTTGACGTCGATAGGGTCGGCAGGCTCGGATGACTGGCGGCCGAGCGCCGACGAGCATCACATCGACAACGTTCCGTGCAAGGCGGCCCCGCGCAGTAAACCCGACGACCGTGCGCTACGCCAACGACGCTTTGCTATTGTGACGTGTGGCACCTTTGGGTGCAGAACTGTAGGGTGAAGTGAACACGCAGCAAGCGTGCTGACATGACGAAAGGCGGATCCCATGAGAGCTGTAAGAGTCGGCGGCCCGATCATTCTCGCGGCCATTGGCGCCATTCTTTACTTCGCGGTCCCGGATGCTGTTGAGGAGGTTCCGCTGGGAACCATCGGACTTATCCTCATGATCGCTGGCGGAATCTGGCTTGTTCTCGAGCTCATCCTTGGACGTCGAAGGTCCTCGGTGATCACGGAGCAGCGAACTATCAACGACGGCGGAGTGCCGCGACAAGAGGTGCACGAGAGGCGCCAGGACGAGATCTGATCGCTGAGAGACTGGGTGGAGCGGTAGCGAGAGACTCTCAGTCTCGTCGGTCCTGCACCGCCGCCCTGCCCTGACCTCGTTGAGGGCTTCCAAGTGCCGAACCCATGACCGCTCCCGCGCGTCTAACTTTGAGTAGACACGCGGGAGCGGCCCCGGCTGTTAGTCCTGTTCGTACCGTGACGAAGCCGAGTTCGTCACGGCCAGTCCGCCCCGGAGAAACGGCGGCACCTGCGTTTCAGTTGCCGTAGCCCGGGCGGGTGGCAGTCAGGACGATGTCCTGTCAGCAATCGCCGTCGCCATCGCCATCCCACCATCGTGACTCATAGATATGTGCCAGGTGGTGGATCCACGGCCGTACCGTTCCGCGAGCGATCTGTTGACTGCCGCTGCGAGTGGCTCGTGGATGGTGAGAGTAGGCCTGCCCCACCTGTCAGAGACAACTTCGATCTGTGACCAGTCGACCTCTTCTTGGGTGAGCGGGGGCGGGGTTCCGATAAGGGCGGCGGACCAGGCCTTAATGAAGGCTTCTTTCGCCGCCCACCGTGCCGCCAGGTGTCCCGCGACCGAACCGGAGGTGTTGGCTCGGTTCTTGGCGGTGCGGCGTTCTTGGCCGGTGAAGGCGCGGGCGTAGACCGTGCCGGGGGAGTCCAGTTGCTGTGCAAAGGACTCGATTCCGACAAGGTCTACGCCCACACCGATGATCACTTGAAGAAACCGCTTTCGGACAGACGTGCCTCGGGATCGAGCAGCATTTCGGCCTCGATCTCCTTCGGTTCGCCAGCGAAGCGACGGTCCTCGATCGGGGTGAAGAGCGGCTCGTGGCCGAGCATGCCGGCTTCGCGGCGGCGGACACCTGCACGTAGGCGTGAGGTTGCCTTCTCGAGCCATGCCTGGGCTGCGTCTTCTCCGAGTTCCTGCCTGACTGCCTGTTCGAAGGCGGCCGGGTGGACCAGGGCGACAAGTGCGGACACGTGGCCGAACCCGAGGGAGGTGAGCAGTCCTGCCTTGACCGTCGTCGGGAGCTGGAGAGGCTCGCGGAGCCAGACCAGACCGGGGGAGGTCTGTAGGGCGGGATCGACACAGTCGAGTGCCTTGTTGGCGGGTACCTTGCCGGTACGGAAGATATCGGCGAGGCCTGCGGCCTGGAAGACAGCGGCACCGCCCTTCGCGTGACCGGTCAGGGTCTTCTGGGAGACAACGAGAAGCGGGTTGCCTTCGGTGCGTCCCATGGCCTCGGCAAGGCGGGTGTGCAGGTCGGACTCGTTCGGGTCGTTCGCGTTCGTTGACGTGTCGTGCTTGGAGACCACGGAGATCTCGTCAACGGTTACGCCAAGGTCTGCCAGGTTCTTGACGAGCCTGGAAGCCTTGCGTCCGCGTCCCGCTGCGAGTGCACCAAGCCCCGGGGCGGGGATCGAGGTGTGCGCACCGTCGGCGTAGGACTGGGCGAAGCCAACCACTGCGTAGACGGGCAGACCCATCTCGGCAGCGACGGAGGCGCGTGCCAGAAGGACCGTGCCACCACCCTGGGATTCGACGAAGCCTGCACGCCTGCGGTCGTTCGACCGGGAGTAGAAGCGTTCGTTAATGCCTTTCGCCGCCATCGCATCCGAGTCCGCCGTGGCGTTCATGGAAGCAAATCCCGCGATCGACTCGACCGAGATGTCGTCGATCGCGCCGGCGACAACGAAGTCGGCCTTGTCGGTCGCGATCTTGTCGACGCCCTCCTCGACGGAGACGGCCGCGGTGGCGCAGGCGCCGATCGGGTGGATCATCGAACCGTAGCCGCCAATGTACGACTGCATGGTGTGGGCCGCGACAACGTTCGGCAGGGTTTCCTGCAGGATGTCGGAGGGGATGTCCTCGGCGAGGAAGCGGTCAAGGAACAGCTTCCTCATTGACGTCATGCCACCGAAGCCGGTGCCCTGAGTCATCGCCACATCGGAGGGGTGGACGGCCTGGAGGATCTCTGCGGGAGAGAAGCCCGCCGAAAGGTAGGCGTCAACCGCGGACACCAGGTTCCATACGGCAATCCGGTCGATCGATTCCACCATGGATGTGGGGATACCCCAGCGGGTAGGATCGAAGTCGGTCGGGAACTGGCCACCCACCTTGCGTGCCATTGCGGCTCGGCGAGGCATGCGGCTACGGGCACCCTGCTTGCGGGTCACCTGCCATTCCCCATCGACCTCGTGGGCCTCCGTGAACGCTGGATCGGCCTCGACGTAGGACTTGGCGGCTTCCTCGGAGTCAACGGAGAACGTGATGTCCTTGTCGAGGAACATTTCCACGCCCTCGGGGCTTGTCAGGTCCTCGATCGCGATCGAATCAACGAACGTGCGGACGCCGGAGCGTGCCACGACCTCGTCGCGGTAGCGATCGAAGATATCGGCTTCGTCCACGATCTTGTCGTCGGTGTCGTACCAGCCAGCAACCGGGGTATCCATCCAGCGCAGCAGGCCTGTCATCCAGGCCAGCTCCAGAACACCGGCGGCGGTCAGTTCCACCGTGCCATCGGACTGGATGCCGTACTCGGCTTCGAAACGGGTACGTCCCGAACCCCAGGGGCTGACCTCACCAAGGCCAACAATGACGACCATGTCGTCAAGCGACGTTGTGACCTTGTTCCATTTGGCCGTGGGCTGGACGGAACGGACCGGGGACGGCAGTGCCTGCAACGTAGCTGCGGCTTCCTCGACAGTCTCCTCCACCGACAGATCGGTTTCGTCGCGCAGGGCCGCGATGTTGATCTTGCCCATGCCGCCCGTCAGGTCAGCGTCGAGCGGGGCGTCGAGGGCCTTCGTGCGGGACTCGGGGGAGCAGAGGGCGAGCAGCTCGGATGAGATTTCCGACGGGGTCCAGACGCGGATACCGGACTTCTCGGCGGCCTCGACCAGCGGGTCGTTGCCTCCCATGAGTCCCGTACCGGCAACCCAGCCGATCCTCGGGTGAGCGATCGTGATGCGCTCGGCCCACGGCTCGACCTGCCACTTGTTCGCAATGGCATCGAATGCTGCCTTGACCTCGCCGTATGCACCGTCGCCACCGAAGGTGCCGCGGTTCGGGGAACCCGGGAGCACAACGTGCAGGCGGTGCTCCACGTTCGTGTCCGCACCAATCTTCGACAGGGCGGTCATGGAACGCTCAACCGACCAGAGCAGCAGGCGGGCCTGTGTCTCGGTAGCCGGCCCAGCATCCTCAGCCGTGCCCGAAACGGGCGGGGCAGCGAACGGGAAGTACAGGTCCGGGGTCAGAGCAGGCTTCGTGACCTTGAGGTCCGAACCAACGGTCTCCGACTGTTCCGTACCGATCCACTCAACGAGTGAATCAACATCCCGGTAGGAGGACAGGTTCGCGGGAACCAGCCACAGGGAAGCATCGGCCGATGCGTTCTCCCGGTACAGGGTCTTTGCGTAGGCAAGACGCGACGCGTTGATCCGGGACGCGGTGGCAACAACGGTTGCGCCGCCCGCCAGGAGCTTCGCAACAACGCCACCAGCGATAGAAGCGGGAGCCATACCGGTTACGATGGCTACCTGGCCGGAGTACACACCCGGGGTCTGATCGAGAGCCTCCGTAGCGATCTGTTCGAAGCGAGCCTTTGTCTCGCCTTCGGACTTACCAGCCCACCAGGTGGCCTGATCGGCAACTGCCTGACCCGCACCGCGGAACGACACGGTCTCGGGAAGCTCCGAACCGGCCCAGAGGCGAGCAAGATCCTCGCGTGCAGAAGCCCAACGATCATCAAGAAGGATCGCCTTACGAGCATCGAACGACGGGGATACGAGCTTCACCCAACCGGAACCAAGCTCGGCCTCAACCGTCTCGAGAACATTAGCGACTTCCTCTTCCTCCGAATGATCGAACGAAGCAGGAGTGGTCTCATCCAGTCCAAGAACACCAAGGAGGTGACGCGCCGTGTCCGCGAGAACACCCTGATCGCCCGTGATCTTCTCAGCGAACTCATCAAGAGCGGCCGAGTCAACGGTTGCGCCACCGCCGGAACCACCCGCGGACGGGATAGCAACCGGAATGCCGTGGGCGGCACCAATCTCAGCAACCGCAGCATCAATGATCGCGTTGACATCGGCCGTCGACGAAGCCTCGGTCGCCATCGTGGCTAGGTCGCCACCACGGGTCGAAGCACCCGTACGTGTGCCGAGGAGAATGGCGGAGGTGGTGTGAGCAACCCAGCCCTCACCGAGCTGCCACACGCTACCGACACGGTCGCCAATGTAGGACTGCTTCTGGCCAGCGGCACCAAACAGCTTACGGATACGGTCCTTGATGGCCTCACCAAGAACAGGGCCGAACGGCTTGTAGTTGTGAGCGGCGCGGTCAACCGTGTTCGACAGTGTTGCCACATCGGCCTCGGCCGCACCCTCAACGCTTGCCAGGCCTAGCTCGGCGGAGAAGTCCATGAGCAACTGGTTGAGCCTCGAGGACACACCGTTCGTCAGGGTGCCCGTCGTATCGGCGGCGCCAATCTGCTCGGGACGCACCTTGTTAGCAAAAGCCAGCAGCGTCTTGATTGCGTCCGATGCCTTGTACGGCAGGTCGGCGGGACGCTCGATGGAACCGGCGGGAGCCGCCGGAGCAGCAGGGGCCGCCTCGGGTGCTGCAGGTGCGGGAGCGGGAGCTGCGGCGGGTGCCGAAGCCTGTGCCCGGGCGGCTGCTTCCTGAGTAGCCTCTTCCGGTTCGTCATCCTCGATCGTGCGGACATCCTCGTGGTAGACGAAGGCCTCATCGCGCTGAACGTTACGGACGGTCACCGAAGCGTCGTTGAACTCCGGCAGGGCCAGGGTCTTCGAAGCGAGGTTAGCGAGCGTCGGGGCGGCACCCAGGCCGATCTCAACGATCTCGTTGATGTCGAGCTTGTCGGTCGAGAACAGGAGCTCCTGCGTCTCAATCCAACGCACCGGGGAAGCGAACTGCCAGCACAGCAGCTCGATGAGGATCGTGCGAGCAAGGGCAACCTTGTCCTCGATCCGCTTATCCCAGTTCGCCAGCACATCCTCAAGCTGAGTGGATGGAACAACGCCGAGAATAACCTTGACGAAGTCCTGCGTCAGTTCGAACGGAACGGCAACAAGGTTCGGGATGTACTTGCCCTCGAGAACCCGGTAGTCGATCTCGGTCGGGAGCAGTTCGGTAAGGCGCTCGCGGAACTCCGGAACACCGTCGTGGAGCACTGCGGAGTGGAAGGGGACGTCAATGCCGGGGACGAGCATGAACGGGCCCTTGCCGCCGGCCTTGCGGGCACGCTCCGACGAGTCGGCCGCGAGAGCCTGAAGGCCCTTGATGGTGCCGGCAATGGCGTACTGCTGGCCTGCCAGGTTGTAGTTGACGATCTCCAGGAACTCATCCGACGCCTTGGCGACGCCTTCGACGTAGTCCTTCACCTGGTCGTGGCTGACACCGAACTGGTTGGGACGCAACGCTCCCATCTGGTAGTTCGATCGGCCCTGCTCGTCGCGGGGAACCAGGTTGTGCATGGTGGCACCGCGGTGGAACACGAGCTCAAGAACCGTTTCCAATTCAATAACGTTCGCGTACGCGGACAGGGAGTTGTATTCGCCAAGCGAGTGGCCCGCGAAGTAGGCACCATCAACCACAGCACCGGCCTCACGCAGGCGTGCGGTCTGTGCGAACGCAAGGGTGGCGAGAGCAACCTGCGTGAACTGCGTCAGGTTCAGCACGCCCTCCGGGTGCTTGTACACAACACCCTTCGCGGTCAGCTCGGTCGGGTTGTCCCGAACGAGAGCGAGGATCGAGAAGCCGAGGACCTTGCGGGTGTGAGCATCGGCCCGCTCCCACACGTCAGCGGTGGCCTTCGAAGAGGCACGCTCCGCGAGCCCCATGCCCTGGGCCTGGATGCCCTGGCCCGGGTAGACGTAGGCGGTTGACGGGGCAGCGGTTGTTGCCGTGCCGGTTGAAACGAGTTCGGAACCAACCTTGCAGGTGACCTCGAGAACGAGACCGCCGCCCTTGAGGCGGCCAATGCGCTCAACGGTGATATCAACTTCGTCGTTCAGGTCAACAAGACCGAACATGCGGTACGTCCAACCGGTCAGCTTCAGGCGGTTGCCTTCGTTGTCGGCCGCGGAAGCAGCGTGCTGTGCCGTGGCGGACAGCCACATGCCGTGAACAAGCGGTGCCGACAGGCCTGCGACGCGGGCCGCGTTGGCGGAGGTGTGGATCGGGTTGAAGTCGCCCGACACCCACGCGAAGGGGGTCATGTCGGCAGGGGCCGTGACCTTGACCTTGCGGAGTGTGGAACGCGGGGTGTCAACAACCTCGGAGGTCGTGCCACCCGCGAACGGCGGGTCGGCGGGAAGCTGGTTGCCGTAGGCGCGGCCGCGGATCGCGAATCTCTCCTCCATGTGGCCAATCTTTACGCCATCGACAAACAGGTCGAGGTCAACCTCGACGATACGACCGGAGGAGGACTCGTTGATCGAATCGGCCCAGGAGATAACGTCGATGCGGTCGGCGTCAATCTCGGACACGGGGCGATCGAAGGTGATCGTGTGGTCCAGGTGCACTGCGTTCAGCAGGCCCTCGATCACCGGGTAGTCGTTAACCAGGGCCGAACCGAGCGCGGCGTAGATCGCCGGCCAGCACGTACCGAGAAGAGCGTCCGGGACGATCGTCGCCGTGTCCAGGTCCAGTGCGTTCGCTGTCACGCCAGCGTGGTCCGGGCCGAGCGTGTTCGGGAACGCGAACGAGTAGTGGGCTTCGCCGAACTCGGAAAGCTCGGAGTCCACCATGGTGGGCAGTGCCGGGATGTAGTCGCCCTGGACAGCCGTGTTGCCGACACCTGCCGTGCCGGACAGCAGGTTGTACATCGACTCGGGCAGGCGCTCCTCGTCAACGACCGGGACGCCACCGTCGCGGACCGACTCGGGAAGAACCAGGGGAACAACGAGCTCGCGCACGGCGTGAACCGAGGCGGCAGAACCATCCCAGTACGTGTCAAGGTTGACCGTAATAGTTGCCTTGTCGCCGTCGATCTCAAGATCGTAGGCCGACGGATCAAGGATGTGTGCCGGGTTGTCCATGAGGTGCCCGGTCCAGGAAATGAACGGGGTGGACCGCAGGAACTGCTCAGCGTCAGCCGCATTGTTCAGGCGCGAGTAGCCTGAAACCTTCTGGGCTTTGCCGTCAAGGCGCTCGATCGTGGCGTCCTCGAAGCGGGTGAGGATCGTGGCGATCGGCTCGTTCACGGTCGTGATGCCACCAACGGACAGCGGGCCGGGGATGATGCGGACAGCGTTAGCGTCGTAACGATCGTCCTGGGCCTGCCAGAGGGAGTCCTGGCCCCACCAGCGAAGCAGGTCATCGTCGATGGCGGGAACGAAGCCCATCGGCTTCGGGTACTTGCGCATGAGAGCAATGAACCAGGCGGAGTCCAGCGGGGTAAGGGTCAGTTCCTTCGACAGCGGGTAGGCCTCGATGAGCTTGTCGGCGGCCGGCTGACCGGCCTCAACATCGGCTTCGGTCGGGAATAGGGTGGTGACGGGGCCGTGGTCGGCGGGCGACAGGCGGGCCTCGAAACGCTGCAGGAGTTCGTGGAAGCGGGTTAGCCACGACGGGTCAACCCACGGATGCGACAGCTCCGCGAAGCGGGTAGCCACCTCTGCGTAGGTCATTTCGCCGAGATCACCGAAGTAGGGCTTCGACGTCTTGTTCAAAGCCTCAATGATTTCGGCCCGACGGGACCGGAGAAGCTCCGGCTTGCCCTCAACCTCGGCAACAAGGCGAGCGCATGCTGCTGCGTCGTTGTCGATCTCGTACATGTCGGCACGCAGGTGCGACAGGCCGGATGTCATGCCGCCCTTGGACTTTCCGGCACCAACCCAGCCACCCTCGGACGCGGGAACACCCGTCGTCTTCACGAGGAGTTCCTTGACAGAATCCTGGGTCTTCGCTTCCTTCGCCGTCATCGCAGCGGTGCCAATGAGGACACCATCGACCGGCATAGCGGGCAGATCGTAGGCCAGTGCCCACTCGCCCGAAATGTAGTCAGCGGCCCGCTCGGGGGTGCCGATACCACCGCCGACACAGAGAATCACGTTCTCCTGGCGACGGATCTCCGCATAGGTGGAACGCAGTAGGTCGTCGAGGTTCTCCCACGAATGGTGGCCACCGGCGTGACCGTCCTCGACATGCAGAATGATCGTCGTGTCGACCTTGCGGGCGATCGCCAGTGACTGGCGGATCTGGGCAACGGTGCCGGGCTTGAACGCCACGTACTTGAAGCCCTCGGACTGGAGGGTCTCGATCAGCTCGGGAGCCTCATCGAGCTCCGGGATGCCTGCGGAGACAACGACGCCATCGAGCGGGGCACCGGACTCGCGGGCCTTCGAGACAACGCGCTGGCCACCGAACTGGAGGTTCCACAAGTAGCGGTCCATGAACATGGCGTTGAACTTCGCGGTACGACCCTCGTCGAGCTGCTCCTGCAGGCCAGCCAGGTTCTTTGCGAAGACGTCGGCGGTTACCTGGCCGCCGCCTCCCATCTCAACCCAGAACCCTGCGTTTGCCGCGGCGGCAACGATCTCCGGGTCAACGGTCGTGGGGGTCATGCCGGCAAGGAGAACCGGGGAGTTACCGGTCAGGCGCGTAAACGCGGTCTCAACAACCGTGCCGTTCGGCAGGTCCAAGAGACGCGGGGCGTGCTTCGACCAGTCGGCCGTACGCGCAGGCTCCTCGCCCGGTGCGGCAAGAGCATCAATGTCGTTGAGCGTTCCGGCGGACACAATGCCTGCCCCGGTGCCTTCGAGAACATCGGAGGTAATGCGGCCAACAATGTTGCCGGGGCCCAGGTCAACAAACCATTCGGCGCCATTAGCCTGGGCCTCGCGAACCTGGGTCGACCAGTCGACCGGGTCAACGAGAACGGCGCGGGCCAGCGGCTCAGCACCTTCGATACCGCACTGCTCGGCCCAGGCAACAACCTGGTCGAGGGCGGGGGAAAGAAGCTCGTGGTGGAAGGGAGCCTCCACGTCGAGGTATTCGACGATCGGTGCCAGCGGCATACCACCCCGGACCTTCGCGGCCAGTTCGGCACGGTCGGCCTTCTCGGCGGCCTCGGCAGCCAGCTCAACGCGCTCAAGGGCGGTCGGGGTGCCGGACACGATGAAGCGGCGGCGGGAGTTCGCGATCGAAATCGTGGCTCCCGTGCCCTCGACGATCTTCTCCAGGTCGGAACGGGACACGTCGCGCACCGACAGCATCGGTGACTTCGTGGGATGGGAGATACCGGCGGTGCGGCAAATACGGGAAGCGGCTGCACCAATAAGGCGGGCGATTGCGAAGACGCGCGCGAGTTCCTTCGGGTCCTTCTCAACCCAAGCCTTTGCGAGCTCGGCACCGAGGATGCCCTGGGAATGACCAAGAACCTCGGTGGGGCGAGACACGCCAATGTCAAGACCGGCCGAGGACAGTGCATGCAGGAGCGCGTACTGGGCTGCGGTGATACCCGGGACCGACATAGCGGCGTCGTTCGACGAACCAAGCGACTCGAGGGTCAGCGAGCCCGCACCGACGGCAGCAAGCTGGGCTGCGAGCGGTGCCAGGAGATCATCAGAGTCGGAGATCAGGGTGCGGAGCGAATGAGCAAGATTGGAGTCCTCACCGATCTCGGCAAGGTTCTCACGCCACGGGGTGGCCTGGCCTGCGAACAGGAGAACGTAGGGCTCGCCGGATGCGAGACGGGAGATAAAACTGGAAGCCATGTTTCCTTCTTCTTAGAGCGGGCCGTTTGAGTGGCGCTTGGGTCCGGGGTGCGTACGTTCTTTCGTGCGCAAAATTTCAAGTGATTCAGCGATGGTCTGGCGGGTAAGAACGGGATCGATGATTCCGTCTAGCTCGCCGTTTTCCACCGAAAGGCTGGGGTTGATTTCGTTGGCCTGATACTCGGCAGCAAGGCGGGCACGTGCCTCCGCCATGTCCTTCTCGTTCGGGCCGGCCGCCTTGATTTCGCGCCGCTTCAAGATATTCACGGCGCCTTCCGCCCCCATGACCGCGATTTCAGCATCGGGCCAAGCAAACGTGAAGTCCGCACCGATCGACTTGGACCCCATGACGATGTAGGCACCGCCGTAGGCCTTGCGGAGAATCACGGTCACCATCGGGGCGGTGGCGTTCGCGTAAGCAAAGATCAGCTTCGCGCCGCGGCGGATGATTCCGGCCTGCTCCTGTTCCGTACCGGGGCGGTAGCCGGGAACGTCAACGAGAGTGACGATCGGAATGCCGTAGGCATCGCAGCAGCGAACAAAGCGGGCCGCCTTCTCGGACGCATCCACGTCCAAGGTTCCCGCGTTGTGGTTCGGCTGGTCCGCAACGATGCCAACGGCCGAACCGTTGATACAGGCGAAGCCGATCACAATGGAGGAGGCGAAGCCTTGCTGGACTTCGAGGAACTCACCGTAGTCAACGAGATGCTCGATGACCTCGATGATGTCGTAGGGCTGGCGAGACTCCGCCGGGACGAGGGCCGCGACCTCGGAGGCCGCCTTCTCGTCCTCAACCGACGGAGTGTACGTGTAGTGCGGGGGCAGCTCGTCGCAGTTTGACGGGAGGTACGACAGCAGGGAACGCACGTAGTCGATTGCGTCCACCTCGTCGTCAGCCAGGTAGTGCGCAACGCCCGACTGGAAGTTGTGGAGTTCGCCGCCACCCAGGTCGTTCATCGACACGCTTTCGCCCGTCACGGCCTTCACCACGTCTGGTCCCGTGACGAACATGTGGGAGTTCTCCTTCGTCATGACAATGAAGTCAGTGAGCGCAGGAGCATAAACGGCGCCACCGGCACAGGGGCCGAGAATCATGGAGATCTGGGGGATCAGGCCGGAGGCCTCGCAGGTCTTCTTAAAGATCCGACCATACTGGCCAAGTGCCACCACGCCTTCCTGGATGCGGGCGCCGCCCGAATCCAGCATCGAAATGATCGGGATCTTCATGGAAAGCGCTTTGTCCATGAGAGCGAGGATCTTCTGACCCTCCGCGCGACCCAGGGTTCCGCCGCGCACGGAGAAGTCCTGAGCATAGACGGCGACCTGACGGCCGGCGATCTCACCGAAGCCGGTCACGACAGCCGCGCCCAGGAAACCGTCCTTCGGGTTGCCGCCAGCGAACTGGCCAATCTCGACAAACGAATCAGCATCCAGTAGCAGGTTGAGGCGCTCCCGGGCTGTGTTCTTGCCCTTGGTGTGCTGGAAGGCCGTTGCCTTCTCCTCAGCCGTCTCGGCAATCTTCGCGTAATCGATCCGCGCTGCCGTCACGGCGGGAGCATGGGGCTTCCGGTGCGGCATAACGCGCGAAACGATTCCGCGCAGGGATGAGATGCTCACTGATCCTCCTCCAACTTGATGAGTGGTGTGTGTGCAGGAATGTTCTGGGCCTGAGACACGTAAATCTCAGAGACCGTGCCGGCAGAGGGAGCATGAACGTACTTCTCCATCTTCATCGACTCAAGAACAAGAAGAACGTCGCCTTTCTCGACCTTCTGGCCCACCTCAACGGCGATGCGGACAACAATCGACTGGATCGGGGCAGACAGGACACCGTCGGCGGCAACAGCGGCAGCGCCGGTTGTTGCGGCAGCGCTACGTCCGCCGGTACGGCGGAGCTGCTGAGGCCGGGCCGGGGCAGCGGGGTGCCCGTTGCCGGAAAATGCGAAGAACTCTGCGGGAAGCGAGATGCTATGACGCTTGCCGTCGATCTCGGCAACAAAGCTACGTCGAGCATCGCCATTATCGCCGGGCTGATTGCCAGCAAACGGTGCGGGAAGATCTGCGTTCGGCAGGTACTTCGTCTCCATCCACCGCGTACCAACCGTGAAGTCCTTCGCGAAGTCATCGTGACGCAGCACGGAGGCAAGAAGGTCCTTCGGAGTGGCAATGCCCTCGATCGTCAGTTCCTTCAGGGCGCGGAGACAGCGCGCAATGGTGGTGGGGCGGTCCGGGCCCGTGACGATCAGCTTTGCGATCATCGAATCAAAGTCAGGTGACACGGTGTCGCCAATGCGGACGCCGGTCTCAACGCGGATACCGTGACCGGTTGGCCACTCGAGTGCAGAAATGGTGCCCGCGGTCGGAACCAGGTCGGCACCCGGATCCTCGGAGGTAATACGCAGCTCGATCGAGTGGCCGCGCACCTCGGGAACGGGAGAAAGCTCTTCGCCGGAAGCGATGCGGATCTGTTCGGCAACAAGGTCAAGACCGGTTACTTCTTCGGAAACGGTGTGCTCAACCTGAAGGCGGGGATTGACCTCAAGGAAATAGACGGAACCATCGGAGTCGAGAAGGAACTCGCAGGTACCGAGGCCAACGTAGTCGGTCTGGCGGAACAGGCTTTCGGACCATGCTCGCATGGTCTCCTCGGCGCCCGTTGGCATAAACGGCGACGGTGCTTCCTCGATGAGCTTCTGGTTGCGGCGCTGCACCGAACAGTCGCGGGTCGATACGACGGCGAAGTTGCCGTGGCTGTCCGCCATGCACTGCGTCTCCACGTGGCGAGCGGACTCGACGAACTTCTCCAGGAAATACGCACCCAGGTCGCCGCCCTTCCCGCCATACCGGGCCTCAAACTCGTCGACATCGGCTTCGGAGCGCAGGACGACGATGCCGCGGCCGCCGCCACCATCGCTCCTCTTCGCAACGATCGGAAACCCGTGAGCAGAAGCGAAGGAACGGATCTCCTCTACCGACTTCACGGGGTCATTCGTTCCGGGAACGGGGGAAACGCCTGCCGCGTGAGCGGTGCGGCGTGCACCGATCTTGTCTCCCAGCTGCGTGATTGTCGAACCCTTCGGACCGATCCAGGCGATGCCGGCTTCTGCGATGGCGTCAGCGAACTCGGGAACCTCGGACAGGAAACCGTAGCCAGGGTGGATAGCATCGGCACCGGCCTGCTTCGCGATCTCCAGGATCCGGTCACCGTTCAGGTACGTCTCGGAAATCGTTACACCGCCGAGTGCGTAAGCCTCGTCGGCAAGCCCAATGGCAGGAGAGTCGATGTCTTGATCCGCGTAGACGGCAACGGCACGCAGACCCATGTCGTGGACCGTACGGATGATCCTGGCGGCGATTTCACCACGATTGGCGACAAGAATTGTCGATAGCATTCGTTTCCTTCTTAGATAAGGTTCGCGTCAGATCCGCTGACGCGAACAATGCCGGCCTCGGTATCCACAACCAGGGCGCCCTGCCTGTCGATCTCAACAGCCCGCCCCTCCGTGACACCGCCGGTAACAGTCGTGACCCGGACCTGACGTCCGGGAGTAAGGCACACCTCGGAGAGCTCCTCGTGGAGACGCTCAATCCGGTCCGCTGCAACGTGCTCCACGCGAGCATCCAGCTCCGCAAGGAACCGATCAATAATTCCGTTCACGGTCTCGGGGCTTGGGTCCAGACCCGCAAGCGCAAGCGAGGTAGCACCGGGTGCAGGCTCCGCCTGCGCCGTCGTATTAATCCCACATCCGAGAACAACCGGAAGAACATTGTCTTCCGGGTCAAGAAGCTCGCCCAGAACCCCGCCAAGCTTCTTCTCATCAAGAAGAACGTCGTTCGGCCACTTCAAAGCAACGCGCTCGGGAGCGAGTGGACGAACCGCTTCAGCCATAGCCAACCCGGTTGCCAGAGTCAGCCAGCCAGCATTCTCACGAATAGGGGGAGTGTCGGGAAGGGTCTTAATGACAGAAAGGAGGAGAGCCTCACTCGGCGATTCAACAAAGGAGCGTCCCATCCGGCCACGGCCGGAGGTCTGATGCAATGCGCGGAGAGCATCTCCGTCCCGAACTTCACCGGCCCGCCACTGGCGTGCCAGTTCAGCATTCGTCGAGTCAATCGACTCCACAGTCCTAAGCATCTAACTCCCTGAGATCAACAGCGCGCCAAAACGGAGCGCACTTCATTTTTAGGAGTCTAACCAGTTTGCTTGAACAAACCTACCTAATCGTAACTTACTGATCGGTAATGTGGGTGAGATCTCACTCCTGGAAGGCGGTAGAGCGCCTGTTAATTGTTGATATTCCGCCACATTCATCGACTGGGCGGGGTCGGTTATTTCGGGTGTGTCGAGCGTGGCAGGAAACCCTGTGGGCGTGTTGCGAAGCACTTGTCTGGGTATGAAATTCGAGGGGAACGAATGTGTAGATAGCAGAAGGGGCGCTACGCGGAAATCTGGGGACCGAGTGTTCGAGCCGTGAAGATGGGGAAACGCCCGGTACTAGGTACTGGGGTGGGGTTGTGGAGCTGTCAAGCTGCCGCGGTTGCGGTGGTGCCAGGCTGGGGTCTTTGTTGCTAGGCCCGCGGTGCAGAATCGTCAGGTCCGAGTCTCGCCGATTGCGGGGCGGATGCGATCAACGCATTGAGATAGATGTGCTCGCGCTCTTCGGGGGAGCAAGTGAGGATGCCGTTCATTTCCAGGCTGACGAGGCCGTGCACGAGCCCCCACAATCTGATCGCTTCCGGTCGAGACGATCAAGGTGAATGAAGCGTGTGAAGCCGCTGGGATTTCCAGGGCAACTTTCTATCGCGTGGCGACCTCGCCTGCCGACCTGCTTGCCGACGAGCTCAGGAGGCTCCATGAGAGGCGGCGCGGTGACTACGCCAAGCTCATGCTTGTCCCCGGCATGGATAACTTCCCCCTCTACGTCACCCGTGTTTCATTGGTGATGGTAGATATTTGGCAACACGCAGATATCTATCGGGAGTCCTTCACGCAGGCCCCCTCGGTTCTCGCGGAGGAACTCGTTGAATACTTACGAACGGGAATCGAAGACTTCATGCGATTCCGCGGTGACAATATTCAATTCCCCTCGTCCGTTGAAGGATTTCCGCGCGATGTCGGGGCGCGACTTCTGAGCTCGCAATTTGCGAATTCTCAGCTGGGCGTCGTGCGCGGCTGAATCGAAGAATCTGAAGAAATTAGTGTGGATGAGATCGTGCAGGTCCACTTTGAAGTTTCCCCTGCCTGGTACCTCGAAGCCATTGGGTATAAGCCGAACTGGCAGCGGCAATTTCGCCCCGTTTCCCATGGATGGGGCCGCGGGTCGAAATGTCTCAAACCCTTATAGTTACTGGGTTAAGTGCGCCTCATTATGGCGGTGAGAGGAATCACGTGACGGACCTACCAACCGTAAGGTAGGCTGACCGCGTGACAACGAAAACGAACATTCTTGACTGTGCGCACGAGGTGCTTCGCCGGGGTGATTCGCTCACCATGGACTCGGTGGCGAGCGAGGCCGACCTGACGAAGGCTGGCGTGGTCCACCACTTCGGTTCGAAGGAGGTGCTGATGCTTGCTGTGCTCGATCACCTCCTTGATCGCTGGGAGGGTGAGCTGAACGCCCGAGCGGGTGACGGTGCTGGTCCAAGGGAGCGGCTCCGCGCTTACGTGGAGTACACGCTCCTTAGCGACATGGATACGTCCGACCTGGCACTGTTGGCTGATCCGAAGCTTTTCGACACGCTCTCCAATCGGTGGTCGGAACGCATGGATGGCTGGTTCGGGAAAATGCAGGACCCGCGGCTCGTGACTGCACGCCTGGTAGCCGACGGTGCCTGGATTGATCGTTGTCTTGATCTTCTCCACGTGGAAGAAGCAGATCGCATTGCCACGGTCGAGCTTGTTAACTCACTGATCTCGGAGGGAGATGAAGCTTGAAGAAATGGCTATTCCTTATCGCTGCAATCGTCCTTGAAGTAAGCGGGTCGCTGTCACTGAAAGCGGCACTCGAGGCCCCGGCGTTCTACCTGATAGTTGTCGCGGGGTATGCCGGTTCATTCTCTGCACTGTTTATGTCGCTCCGAAAAGGCATGAATCTTGGGGTTGGCTACGGCATCTGGTCCGCCACTGGCGTTGCCCTCACGACCGTTCTGTCGAATCTCATCTTCAACGAACCTATCACCCCGGTCATGGCACTCGGCATTGTTCTTGTCATGGGTGGCGTGCTCATTGTGGAGATCGGATCGTACTCGGCCCAAAAGAAGGTGGCCGGCAGCTTCGAACTAGATCCAAATTTAGTTACCTACGAGGAGCTTGCTCGTTAGAAGGTCAGAGTCAAGATTCCCAAGAAAAAGATGCCCAGGAAAAAGGCTTGCAAGGAAGAGTCTCGCAACGGGAAGTCCCGTAAGGAAATGGAGGCCGTGCGATGACATTAGGATTCACTGCCCTTGTCACCGCTATCGTTGGTGAGGTTGCTGGCACCATGTCGCTTCGCAAGGCGACAACCGGCTCGAAGGCATGGTTCGTTGCGGTTGTTGGTGGCTATGTCTTTGCCTTCAGCATGCTTTCCGTGTCGCTCGCCCAGGGGCTACCGCTTGGTCTTGCCTACGGCATTTGGGCCGCCGCAGGAGTTGCTCTAACCGCGATCCTTAGCAAGGTCCTCTTTGAAGAGCCCCTGACCCCGGTTATGGGAACCGGCATCGCGCTCAAGTCCTACTTATCCAAGTGGGATCTGCGTACTGAGCTGAGTAGCTTCAAGCTGTTCAATCTGCCTCTGCTGTATAAAGTGTTGATGGCCCGGATTTCTCCGGGCCATCAACGTCACCTCGTGGTGCAGGTCAGATTGTTACTGGTCTGCCTTTGTTTCTTCCTGGTTACGCAGGTATTCCTGGTGCCGGTCGAAGTGGTTGAGGTAGTCGTGAATAATCGCGCTGCCGGAGTAACCCATGACGTCGTAGGTCGTGCCACCCGCGGTTGTGTGTACTTCCAGTCGCACTGACCGGTCACGTGCTGCATGCATGCGTCCGCCGTAGACAGGGGTCGGTGCGTTGACTGCGATGATTCGGTACACGAACTGGTTGGCGCCTTCGAACGCGGTGATCTTGAGCCTGTCGTAGACCCTGGTTTCCTGCCGCAGGTCGTCGACGACATCGAGGTCGCCTCGGACCACTTCGACGTTCACTCCGGAACCGTTCTTTGATATTTCTTCCGCCACTGCCCGCAATGCTGGTTCGGCAACCCGGTCGAGGTACTCGATGGCCTGCTTGGAGGACACCTGCCCGAAGGCGTGGGTGAGGCGGTCCCGCCAGTTCGGGCCCTTCTCCAAGTAGTAGAGGTGCGCGCCGGCGCCAGCGACGACGTTGCGTTCCGAGTGTTCAAGAGAATCGGCCCGGTGAACGTCCTGCCGCAATGCCTTCATGAGTCCCGCCATGACGAACAGCATGACGATCGCGAATGGTAGGCCCATGATCAGTGTGGCTGACTGGAGGGCGGTAACACCGCCGACAACTAGCATGCCGATCGTGAGGACACCGGAAATAACCGCCCATACGATCCTGTTCCATGCCTTCGCGTCCACGCGTGGCGTGGGAAGCATGGAAGTCAGGTTCGCCATGACGAGCGCACCGGAGTCTGCCGATGTCACAAAGAACAGTAACGCCACGAATGTTGCCACACCGACGACGAGTGTTGCGGCCGGATAATCCTGGATCAGAGTAAAGAACCCTAGCTCCGGGGAGTCAATTGTGGCGTTCGCAAACCCGGTATCGCCGTTTCCGTCTTCGCCACCGTTGATAACGCGGTCGAGTGCTGCGTTACCGAAGATGGAGATCCACATGATGATGTACATGAGCGGGAAGGTGAGGGTTCCGAGGACAAACTGACGAAGCGTTCGGCCGCGGGAGATGCGTGCGAGGAACATGCCGACGAAGGATGCCCAGGCAACCCACCAAGCCCAGAAGAACAGCGTCCAAGCGTTCATCCAGCCCGACACGTCGTTGAATGCCATCGTGTCCGCAGTCATGCTGGGGAATCCGGCGACAAGGTCGCCAACGTTCATGACAAGCGCGTTCAGGAGGTAGTCCGCGCGTCCCCAGAAAAGAACCCACGCAGCGAGCGCTACAGCGAGGCCAACGTTCAGCTGGGACAGGACACGAATACCCTTGGCGACACCCGTCGTGGCAGAAATAGATGCGACGACGATCGCGAGGGCAACGAGAGAGACCTGGGCTGGGATGCCCTGCTCGACACCAAAGAGGATGTCGAGTCCGACGTTGATCTGGACAACGCCAATACCGAGGGTGGTGGCGAGGCCGAAGACCGAACCCAGCAGTGCGGCGGCGTCGACGACGCTACCGAGCCAGCCGTTAACGCGGTCCCCGAAGATCGGGTAGAGCGCGCTGCGTGCTGCCAGGGGCCGCTTGTGCCGGTAGGCCATGTAGCCCAGTGCCATGCCCATGAGTGCATACATTGCCCAGCCGGTGAGGCCGTAGTGGAAGATCGTCCACACGGTTGCTTCTTCGGCTGCCGGGATTGACTCCGGCTGCGTCTGGGGCGGTTGCATGTACTGCGTGACCGGTTCGGCCACGGCGAAGAACATGAGGTCGGTGCCGATACCCGCCGCAAATAGCATGGAAACCCATGAGAAGGTCGAGAACTCGGGTCTCGAGTTCTCAGGTCCGAGTCGGAGCTTACCTAACCTCGAGAATGCTACGTAGAGGACGAAGATGACGACGATGGTTGCTAGCAGAATGTAGAACCAGCCAAACCACTGACCGATCCAGCCGGTGACGTTCCCGAGGACTTTCGTTGCGGATTCGGTTCCAAAGATTGTCCATGCCGAGACCCCGACGAGGGCGACGACGGAGACGATGAAGACAGGCCAGTTGATCTCGATGGGCTGCTTTGCGAGACGTTCCTCAACAGCCTCTTCAACAACGCTTACTTCGAGGCCGTCTTCGGGGATAGGTTCGTTCAGGAGATCGTTGTGATCTGTGTCTTCCGTATTGTCTGACACTGCCTTGCCTTACTTTCGTGTCGTGGCGGTCTCAGCCGACGGAATATCGGTCCGAGCGTTCCAACCATCATTGCGGGGATCGCCTTCGGGGTAGAGGGGCATGCCCTTCTTCGCCTGGTAGTAGGGCACGTCAGTCAGGGGCTCAAGAACATGGTTACCTGCAATGAGATCCGATGCCTTCTCTGCCACCATCATGGTCGGCGCATAAATGTTGCCGTTCGTGATGTAGGGGAAGACCGAAGCGTCAACAACGCGCAGCCCCTCCGTGCCGTGCACCTTCATCGTGTCCGGGTCGACGACAGACATGTCGTCCTTACCCATCTTGGCCGTGCACGAGGGATGCAGGGCCGTTTCGGCGTCACGACGTACCCAGTCAAGGATCTCGTCATCGGTCTGAGTGTCGAAGCCCGGTGATATCTCGCCACCGTTGAACGGATCGAGCGCTTCCTGGTTGAGAATGTTGCGTGCGGAGCGGATCATTTCAACCCATTCGCGGCGATCGTTCTCGGTTGACAGGTAGTTGAAGCGAAGAGCCGGGTGCTCGAACGGGTCGGTCGACTTGATGTCGAGCGTGCCACGCACGTCGGAGTACATGGGGCCGATGTGGACCTGGTAGCCGTACTTCGATTCGGACTTTTGGCCGTCGTAACGCACTGCGATGGGCAGGAAGTGGAACATCTGGTTCGGGTATGCCACGTCCTCGTTGGAACGGATGAAGCCGCCCGCTTCGAAGTGGTTGGAGGTGCCAACGCCCTTGCGGCGGAACAGCCAGTTGGCGCCAATGATCGGTGCGAGGCCGTAGTTAAGCCAGGCACCAATGCCAACGGGTTCCTTCGACTTGTACTGGAGGTAAACCTCGAGGTGGTCCTGCATGTTCGAACCAACGCCCGGCAGGTCAACGAGCGTGTTCACGCCGACCTTGCCAAGCTTCTCGGGATCGCCGATTCCGGTGAGCTGGAGCAGCTGAGGCGAGTTGAAGGCGCCGCCCGCGAGAATGACCTCGCCCGCGGTGACCTGCTTCTTCTGCTTACCGAACTTCAGGTACTTCACGCCCGTGATCCGGGTGCCCTGGGTGACCAGCTCTGTCACGAACGCATTGGTTTCAACGCTGAGATTCTTGCGGTACATGACCGGGTGCAGGTAGGCGCGTGACGCGGAGAGGCGGCGGGTCTTGTGGACGTTGCGGTCGAACTTGCCAAAGCCTTCCTGACGGTAGCCGTTGACGTCGTCCGTCGGCGGGTACCCGGCCTGCTGCGTTGCCTCGAGGAGAGCACCGAACAGGGGAGTATCGGCGGGGCCGCGGGTGAGGACGAGGGGGCCGGAGCCGCCGCGCCAGGCGTCAGCACCCGACAGGCAGTTTTCCATGCGCTTAAAGTAGGGCAGGGTGTGGGCGTAATCCCAACCTTCCATGCCTTCGTCGCCAGCCCAACGTTCGTAGTCGAGCGGGTTGCCGCGCTGGAAAATCATTCCGTTAATTGACGAGGATCCGCCAAGGACCTTGCCGCGCGTGTGGGAAATCCTGCGCCCAAACATGTGCGGCTCGGGCTCACTGGCGTACCGCCAGTCGTAGAGGGGATTGCCGGAGGGGAACATGAGTGCGGCCGGCATGTGGATCAGGGGATCCATCTTCCAGTCGCTACGTCCGGCTTCGAGGACAAGGACCTTCGTCGATTCGTCGGCGGAAAGACGGTTGGCGAGGACAGAACCTGCCGAGCCGCCACCGACAATGACGTAATCATAGTGCGCCACGAGTGGCTCCTAACATCAGTTCAAACAATATGCGTACAAGCAAAAATCAATGAGAGTTAATCAATGCGTATAAGAAATGGATGGTTTCGGTTTTAGGCATCAAACCAGCCAGCGGGCTGCGGCTGCGTGTTGTGCCAGATGTGCTTCACCTCCACATACTCGTCCAATCCCATGAGTCCGAGCTCCCGGCCATTGCCGGAACGCTTCATTCCACCCCACTCGGCCTGAGCGACGTAGGGGTGGTAGTCGTTGATCCAGATGGTTCCGTGACGGAGCCCGCGAGCAACCCGCTCCGCACGCGACACATCGGAAGTCCACACCGCGCCAGCGAGACCGTAAACCGTGTCGTTGGCAATCTCGAGAGCGTTCCGCTCCTTCTCCTCATCCGTCTCACCGGTGAAGGTTTCCACGGTGAGAACCGGGCCGAAGGATTCGTCATGGACGCAGTCCATAGACCTATCGCAACCATCGAGGATGGTGGGCGGGTAGTAGTAGCCGTTGGCGAGTTCCCCTCCGGGGATCTCCCCGCCAACCAGAAGCTTTGCGCCCTGCTCTACCGCGTGCTGGACGTACGTGTGGACCTTGTCGCGGTGCTGAGCGGAAATAAGGGAGCCGGTCTCCGACTTCTCATCGAACGGGTCGCCCATCCGGATGTTCTTCGCCCTACGAACCAGTTCATCCACAACCTCGTCGTGGATTGACTCCTCGACAACCAGACGGGCACCGGCGGAGCACACCTGGCCAGAATCAAGGAAGATCGCCGTGAGCGCATTGTCGATTGCGGCTTCCATGTCGGCGTCGGCAAAGACAACGTTCGGGTTCTTACCACCAAGCTCAAGGGTGACGCGCTTGACGGTGCCAGCGGACGAGGCCATGATCGACGACCCGGTGGCGAGGCCACCGGTGAACGAAACCATGTCAACGTCCTCGGATTCGGTCATAGCCGGACCAACAACCCCGCCATCACCCAGGATCAGCTGGACTGCGTTCGGGCTCACGCCCTCTTCGACCATGATCTTCGTCAGGTCGTATGTGGTGCGGGGAGTCAGCTCAGAAGGCTTCATGATGATCGTGTTGCCCATGAGAAGCGCCGGGGCAACCTTCCACGAGATCTGAAGCAGCGGGTAATTCCAGGGCGCGATCAGCGCACACACGCCCACCGGCTCGTGAACGATCCGGGAAGAAATGCCGGGATTCGATGTCTCCACAACGCGGCCACCCGAAGCGGACGCCATGTTCGCATAGTGACGGAATACGGAAACGACATCATCAACGTCGCCTTCCGACTCGGCAAAGGTCTTGCCGGTGTCGAGCGACTCGTGGCGGGCAATCTCCGCCTTGTCAGCGACCAGGCGGTCCGCAATGCGGCGAAGGATATCTGCACGTTCGCCAACGGTCTTGCGGGGCCACTCACCGCTATCAAACTCTGCGCGCGCCGAGGCAATTGCATTAGCCACGTCCTCGGTGCCAGCCTCGGAAGCGTGAGTGTGCACCTCCCGGTCTGCCGGACATTCAATCTCGCGCGTCTTTCCGGATACTGCTGGGACGAATTCTCCATTAATGAATAAATTCAGTGTTTCCACGTTCTTCCTCATAACTCAGTTCAAGCGTCCAAATTGGTCAATTAAAAGTGGCGCGGGTCTCACATTACTGCTACATAGGGCCAATGGCTAATATGCCAGGTGAAGCGGCACATATGTCCAAATATGCTAGATGCACAAGTGGGCCACCCTGACTTTCCTGCGTCAGCTCAACGAAAGAAAGAGATAGTAGAGACTTCTCACATTGGCTAAATGTTATGAATCAAGTAAGAATGCGCTAGTAATAACAATTATCCTGCTGGCGAGTGAACGGCCAGCGAAAGTGAGTTAGCGCCAATTGATGTTGAGCTAATGGAACTGTAAATCTGTTCTCGATGCTCGCAAATGTAGTGAAAATGGTGGTCACAGCTTTGCGGCTGACGATTATTCTTCGCTATCCGCCAGCAGATAGTCGACCTTTGCTGACACGTCGGCAAGCAGTCGGTCGGATGCCAGGGTTCCGACGGCCACTCGCACAATCGCCATGTACAACGTGGCGTAGAGTGCGTGAGCAAGTTGCCGGTCCCCGCCCACGATTCTCGTCAGTTCCCGCTCGATGTCCTTCACGAGTTCGATGGCGCGCTCGCGGTTAGGGCCCTGCCCCGTTCCGAAGAGAACCTCTCGCTGGAATGCGGTCACATTGCCAGAATGGCGTTCGGTAGCGGTGATGATGGGGCCAACAAGGGCGAGAATATGGTTCCGCTTCGCAGTGGAAAGAGGTAAGTCCCTGCTGTCTGCGAGGCACTGCTCGAGGACGTTTGAGTATGTGTCGATGAGAAGCTCGGATTTTGAAGTGGCGTACCGGAAGAACGTGCCGGTTGTCAGCCCTGCTCTGGTGGCGAGCTGCGCAGTTGTCACGTCGTCGAAAGCCTGGGTGGAGAAAATCTCCTGGGCGGCGTTAAGGACGCGCTCCGTCTTATCGCGTCGCTTTGCTTCTCTCTTGCCGGTCATGTCCCCATACTGTCAGGTCACAATGTTTCGGTCATGTGCTCGTGGCATGCCTGATTCTCGGTGGTTGGACTGCGGGGTCTTGCAGGTGGCGGTATGCAATGTGTGCCGACCGGTCGAGTGAACGCGATGAATTTTGCTGGCCGGGCACCTGCGCGTGGGGCCGCTGTCGGTAGCGCTCCCTCATCCGGTTGGCAGAGCTCAGTGATGGGGTCGGCAGTGCTCCGTTATCTGAAATGAATTAAACAACAGAATTTGAGGCTTGAACAGCGTTGCGTAAATACCCCCTCTATACGAACCTGTTCGATGCGCCAAAACCGCGCGATTAAGCCGAAAAGTGAGGATCGTCTTCGATGTTAATTGCTTTTCAGCGACGTATCGTAATTGTGTAATCACCGCTTCGGAGGAACGGACTGAGAGGACCGAAATCATGGAAATGACAGCTGTAAAGGCCTGCGCAACAACCACTTGTGCCTACAACAACGATGGATGCACCGCGTTCGCGGTGACGATTGGCGGTGCCGAAGGCGTTGCCTCCTGTACGACCTCCCTGACGATTGATGCTCGCGGCGGCCTCGCTGCCGCAGACGGCAAGGTAGGTGCCTGCCAGCGCCTCGAATGTGTACACAACACCGACCTTATGTGCACGGCTTCCGCGGTTGATATCGCGGACAACGCCAACTGCATGACCTACGAAGCTCGCTAAGGCTGATCCCGACTCATCCGTCACCGTCTCATCATTGTTGACCCGTCTTCGGACGGGGCAACAATGGTTGAAGATCCAGATTTACAGGTGAAGGTCTGGTGGCTGAGCCGCGGCCAGCCGTCAGTTTGCTGAGTTCTGCCACCTGCGCCTACGTGGGTCTGGGGTTCTAGATGCGTGGATTCATGGAACTGTGGACCTCGCACGGTGCTTCACCGATTGGGGTGAGACGGACGCCGGCAGGGAACGACAGAACGTGCCCGGGAAGGTGCGCGGTAGCGTCACCGAAATCGTCTTCTTTGACGGCGATACCCGCGGTTGAGACCCTGAGCAGGCGCACTCGAAACCGCACATTTGCTTCGATCTCGTAGGATTCAATGTCGATAGGAGAGGCCGCGATCCCCCGGTATTCCTTGGCGCTCAACCAGCCGGTCGCTCCGCCAGTTCCGCTCAATAAGTCGAGGTCCTGGAGGCCTTCGCCTTTGGGCGTGATCCAGCCAAGCAGTTCACGATCGCGGCCTGCTTCTCGTACCTGGCTTGCAGAGTTGCCACGCGACACGATTGTTTCGGAGCTGAATCCGGGTTCTTGTCGGTTACGAGATGGCGAACTCTGCCTTGGTAAGCCTTACTGGTCGCAGTTGATGAGGAGCAGGTCGAGCTGCTCGCGGAGCTCGGTGATGGTGGAGACGGGCACGTCGAAGGGGACAAAAGCCTGGAAGCTACCGTTCTCGCGGAACTGGATGAGGGAAAGGCCGTGCGGATCAGCATCCACGCATACGACAGTGTCGTAAAGGTGAGGGCAGGACTTGTCGAATTCGGGATGGAACTGCACGACGCCGTCGATCTGCTTGGTTCTGGCCGCTTCGCAGATCATCGACAGATTGTCCTCGCTCAGAGACTCGACAGTGTCGTAGCAGGCCAGGTCGTCCTTTCGGCCTGGGAATGGAACGATTCCCGATTCGCCAAGAACGTCAATCTGGAATGCCGTAATACCTGTATCGCTATTGACGACTGCGCGGCGCGAGTTAACAAAGCCGAGCCGACCACCGGCAGCGGATGCAAGGAATGCGACGTGGTCGGGGATGGCTCCCTCTGCAATCAGGTGTCCGGTTTCTATCTCGTCGAGCCACGTCATGGTGCCAAGCATGTGGATTGAGCCGGACACGAGGCGGAGATGTGGGGCGGGCGCCTCGCGGACAATCTCGACACGTACCGGGAAAGGCTGACCGGCGTGCTGAGCCTCGACCGGCATGCTCTCGTCAACGAGTGTCGAGACAACAAACTCCCCGGTTGTGGTCCGACCGTGGGAAACGAGCGTCATTGGATGCATCGGTTGATCGTGATAAGCGTGTACGGAGGCGGAGCCAATTCCGTCTAAAAGTCGAAGCGCGAGATTCATCGCTCGGGTCTCGTACACCTCTGTGTATGCGGTTTCCTGCTTGCGGTCGAGCTCCGTCACATCAGCCTCCGTGAATTAGGTAAGGGCACCCTAACACAATTCGACCAAAGTCAATGCGGTCAAAGTCCCGGTCTAATGAACCCCCGTGCTACATGGCCGGGTTGGGGGAGGGGTGGTTCCGAAGCGAAGGCCTCGGTTAGGGGGTTTGATCCTCAACCGGGTCCGGTGTGGGCTCGGTTGGGCTGTTGTCTCCTGCGGGGGACTGCGGCCCGTCTGCGCCAACTGGATCCGGCTGCATGTCAACCTCAACCTTGTCGTCGGCGTCGTTCATGGCAATCGAGACCGCGTCCCGGCCGCTGTTCGAAGCGGGTGCCACTGGGGCGTGTGTTTCCGTCGATGTCTCTTCGGGAGATTCTGTACCGGTCGGTTCTGCGGGAGAAGATGTGCTGATTGTTTCCTCGGGAGGGGCTGCCGCAGTTGTGTCGTCGGAGCATGCTCCCGCAAGCGCAATCGTGAGCGCCGCAAGGAGGGTTGGTATTGCGCGGAATCTATGGGGCTTGTGTTTATTCATGGGTTTCTTCTATCCGAGCAGGTCATAGAGGGAGTTTGCGGTGCTCCACTCGGTTCCTTCGCTACAGGGGTCGACGACCTTGTCGTACAGGAGGGCGTTCTCGGCGTTTCGAATTTCGACGCTCATGGCTTCCGTTCCCGTGCACAGGGAGAGTGGCTCGTCGGCCTTTTCAATAAGGGCGTCGATTGACTGTTCGGCTTGAGTGAGCTCGTCGTCCGTGAGCGTGCGGATGCGTCCTTCGCCATCGTCCGCCACATCCCCAAGAAGGGTGTGAGTGCCGGAGGGTCCTCTCGGTGGTTGGGTTGATGCTGGGATTGCCGTGACCTCGACCGTGTAGGGGCCGGTGCTATCAGCGGAGTCTGAGCAGGCCGAAATAGCAAGCGCGGCTACCGCCACTGTCAGATACCTCATTGCCTTCATGGCTCTCCTTCCGGCCGGTGCTGTCCGAGCCTTCTGTCGGTTCAATATTCAGAGTTGATGATTTCCAGTCTTTACGTTTTGCTCGGAAAACCTCAATCAAAAGCGTGGGGCGGGGTGCCCTGGTGGGGAGTTGGCACGGCCGCTGACTCCGCGCGCGGGCTCTATCGCCCTCCCTCCGGCTCGTTCGATCTGCGATCGGACCTCGGACTTTGTTCCAGCCGCACTGTCTCGCCTCTCGTTGAAACCGTTGTGCCGCACTATCTTCTTGCTGGCCCGGTTGTTCCGTCACACTCACCCGTGTTGGATTATCTTCGAGCAATGAGTGCCCGGCCCTAGTCGGCCCGGTTATCCCGACTGTCGTAAGTCGGATTGCCCGACCGTGACCAGTCGATTCTTCGCGACCGTTGCTGGTTAGTAATTCTCGACCGTGAACGGTCGATGCTTGCTGACCTGCGGAGGGTGGATTTACCAATTTTCGTAGGTTGGCTACCCCTCTTCTCTTTTCGCTTCTGTCGTCCTCTTTTTGGCCTGGGAGACCCTCATGACCCGGGGCAAACCGTCATCAACCGGGGCGAAACGACGGGGCTGAAGTTTTAAAGAACATAATTCTCACGTAATCCTCCGTTAAAAGCCCACCGATTGCACATTATTTACGGGATAAATCGTGGATTAGGGAGTTACGATATCTCCACCGCATTGTGAGGGCGGTCATGAATTCTGAATGGAGCAACATGGTTGATTCAGACAAAGTTGTTGAAGGCTCTGAGCTCAAGCCTGATTTGTCGAACTGGGACAAGGAAGATCCTGCGAGGAGTAGTTCCAAGCAGGCCTGGTTGACGCTGTGGATCACCACGTATTCGATGATCATCGCGTTCTGCGTGTGGTTCCTGGTTTCCGCTATTGCTCCGAAGCTCAACGAGATTGGCTTCGATCTGACGACCTCGCAGCTGTACTGGCTGACGGCGCTTCCTGGTTTGTCGGGCGGTCTGCTTCGCCTGGTCTACATGGTGCTACCCCCAATCATTGGCACCCGCCGCCTGGTTGCATACTCCTCTCTGCTGTTCGTTGTGCCGATGATCGGCTGGTTCGTTGCCGTGCAGGATACGAACACTCCGTACTGGTGGCTGCTGGTCCTGTCGTTCCTTTGCGGAATTGGCGGCGGCTCGTTCTCCGGCTACATGCCATCGACCGGATATTTCTTCCCGAAATCCAAGTCGGGTACTGCTCTTGGCATTCAGGCAGGGATCGGCAATCTCGGCATGTCGATCATTCAGCTCGTTGGCCCGTGGCTCATGGGCTTTGGCCTGCTGGGGCTGGGTGCCATGACGCCGCAACGGACCAGCGATGGCGAAAGCATGTTCGTGTACAACGCGGCCATCGTTTTCGTGCCGTGGGCTATTGTCGCCGCGATCCTTGCTCTTGAGCTTCTGAAGGATGTTCCGGTCAAGGCCAATATCCGCGAGCAGCTCGATATTTTCTCGAACCCGAACACCTGGTACATGACCCTTATGTACGTCATGACGTTCGGTCTGTTCTCTGGTTTCGCTGCGCAGTTCGGTCTTCTTATTCAGAACAATTTCGGTTCAACCTCGCAGTTTGCTGGCATGGAAGGGTTGCCGCAGGGCGTCACCTACGCCTTCCTCGGCCCCCTGATCTCTTCCCTCGTGCGTGTTGCGTGGGGCCCGTTGTGTGACAGGTTCGGGGGTGCGATATGGACGTTTGTGTCGATTGTCGGCATGAGCGCTTCGCTCTTTATCTGCACGTTCTTCCTTCGTCCCGACAGTCCGGATGAGTTCACGGGATTCCTGTGGGCCATGATCGCCATGTTCGTGTTCTCCGGCATTGGTAACGCCGGAACGTTTAAGCAGATGCCGATGATCATGCCCGCCCGCCAAGCGGGTGGCGCCATTGGTTTCACCGCTGCTATTGCGGCCTTCGGCCCATTCTTTGTCGGTATCGCACTGACCGCGATGACTCCCTACCTCTGGTACATGATCTGCGTCGTCTTCGGCGCTCTCTGTGCCGCTATTTGTTGGTTCCGCTATGCCCGCCCGGGCGCCCCGTTCCCCGGCTGATCGGAAGGTACATCATGACAACATCACCACTTCTCAAACTGGGCACGTTCCTGCGCAGGGGTGAAGCGTCCGAGGACCTCCGACAGATGTTCCTCGCTTCTTCCCGCGCCGGCGAAGCCTTCTACCGTGACCGGTGGAGCCACGACAAGGTTGTGCGCTCCACACACGGCGTTAACTGCACCGGCTCCTGCTCCTGGAAGGTGTACGTCAAGGACGGCATCATCACCTGGGAGGAGCAGCAGACCGACTATCCGTCAATCGGCTCAGACATCCCCGAGTATGAGCCACGAGGATGCCCTCGCGGTGCGGCGTTCTCCTGGTACACGTATTCACCCACCCGTGTCCGCTACCCCTATGTGCGGGCACAGCTCATCAACCTGTGGCGTGAAGCCCGCGCGAACTATGACGACCCCGTCGATGCCTGGGAGTCAATCGTTGAGGACCCGATTAAAGCCCAGTCATATAAGGAGCAGCGCGGCCGCGGCGGCCTTGTGCGTTGCTCGTGGAGCGAAGTTAACGAACTTGTTGCCGCCGCCCACGTCTACACGGTGAAACGCTACGGCCCTGACCGTACGGCAGGCTTCACCGTTATCCCCGCCATGTCCCAGGTCTCCTACGGCGCAGGTACCCGCTTCTATTCGATGATTGGTGGCACGATCCTGTCGTTCTACGACTGGTATGCCGACCTTCCCATGGCCTCCCCGCAGGTCTTTGGTGACCAGACGGACGTTCCCGAATCTGCCGACTGGTACAACTCCTCGTATTTGATGATGTGGGGATCAAATCCGCCCGTCACCCGTACCCCCGATGCTCACTTCATGACCGAGGTGCGCTACAAGGGCACGAAGGTTGTCTCGGTGTCCCCGGACTTCTCGGATGCAACAAAGTTTGCTGACGAGTGGCTCCGCGTCCACCCCGGCACCGACGGTGCTCTGGGAATGGCCATGGGCCACGTGATTCTCCGTGATTTCCACGTGAAGAAAAAGACCCCGTACTTCATGGAGTACATGAAGAAGTTCACCGACTCCGCGTTCCTCATCCAGTTGAAGGAAAAGGACGGTGCCTACGTTCCGGATAAGTTCCTGACCGCCGCCGACATTCAGAACGCGGGTACCCACATTGAGGCGGGCGACCAGCCGGCCTTCAAGACCGTCATGATCGAACCAGATGGTCAGCCTTTCGTTCCGAACGGCTCCCTGGGTGACCGGTTCTCCGAGTCCGGCATGGGCAAATGGAACCTCGACCTCGAAGGCAGGGACCCGGTCCTGTCCGCAGAAGACCTGCCCGGTCACGGCACTGCCGAAGTGCTTCTCACCCGCTTCGACACCGAAGTCTCCGCCAATGCCTCCGAGGACGAAAAGCACCTGGGTTCTGCCGAGGTGTTTAGCCGTGGGGTCCCCACCTACCAGCTGGCGGGAAAGATCGTCACCTCCGTCTACGACCTCCTGCTCGCCCAGTACGGCGTGGGAAGAGATGGCCTGCCGGGTGACTGGCCGAAGTCCGCTGACGATCCCGAGGCAGTTGGGACGCCCGCATGGGCGGAGACCATCACCGGGGTCCACGTGGAAGCAATCGAACGTGTTGCCCGAGAGTTCGCTCAGAATGCCGAGGATTCGAAGGGCCGCTCCATGATCATCATGGGTGCGGGCACCAACCACTACTTCCATTCCGACACGATCTACCGGACGATGCTGGCTCTTACCATGATGTGCGGATGTCAGGGTGTGAACGGCGGGGGATGGGCGCACTATGTGGGCCAGGAAAAGGTCCGTCCCATCACCGGCTTCGCCCAATACGCGTTCGCTCTGGACTGGCAGCGCCCCACGCGTCAGATGATCACTACCGCCTACTGGTACCTGGCAACAGACCAGTGGCGCTATGACGGCCTGCCCGTCGAAGCCCTTGCCAGCCCGCTTGCGGGCGACACCATGAAGGGCAAAACCACGGCCGATACTCTCGTGGAAGCGTCAAAGCGGGGCTGGATGCCGTCCTACCCGACGTTCGACAAGAACCCGCTCGACATTGCCGATGGGGCAGAACAGGCCGGCATGGACGTGCCCGCCTACGTTGTTGACCAGCTGAAGAAGGGCGATCTCAACTGGGCTTGCACGGACCCGGACAATCCCGAGAATTTCCCCCGCGTCGTTTTCAACTGGCGCACCAACGTCCTCGGATCCTCCGCGAAGGGAGCCGAATACTTCTACAAGCACCTGCTGGGATGTGGACACTCGGTCCGCGGCGCAGAAAACGAGGAGGGGCGCCGCCCCACGTCTATGGTGTGGCGCGAAGAAGCCGCACAGGGCAAGGTCGATTTGTTCATGACAGCGGACTTCCGTATGACGTCAACAACCCTGCATTCCGACGTCGTCCTTCCCGCCGCCACCTGGTACGAGAAGTACGACATCTCGACCACGGACATGCACCCGTTCGTCAACTCCTTCAACGCGGCTATTGACCCGCCGTGGCAGGCACGTACGGACTTCCAGATCTTCCAGCAGCTCGCCAAAGACTTCTCCGTCATGGCAGAAAACCACCTCGGCGTGCGCAAGGACGTCGTGGCAGCGCCGCTTACTCACGACACCCCGGACGCGATGGCTATGCCGGGCGGAAATATAAAGCCGCTGGAGGAGACCGACATGATCCCCGGCGTGACAATGCCGAAGCTCATCACGATCGAACGTGACTACACGAAGATCTCCGAGAAGTGGAACGCGATTGGCCCGCTGTCCGAGAAGCTCGGCATGGTGACAAAGGGCGTGACCTACCATCCCGACAAAGAAATCGAGATGCTTCGCGGACGCAACGGAATCACGCGCCGCGGCGTCGCCAAGGGGCAGCCGCTTATCGATGTGGACCGCAAGGCGGCCGACATGATCCTCACTCTCGCCGGGGCTACCAACGGGCGCCTCGCCCTGCAGGGATTCAGGCAACAGGAGAAGCGGGTCGGTAAGGAAATGGCGTCCCTTGCCGAGGAGAACGAGTCAACACTCGTGACTTTTGCTCAAACCCGTGAGGGCCCCACCCCGGTGGTGACAACACCGGAATGGTCCGGTTCGGAAACGGGCGGACGCCGCTACTCCGCATTCGTTATCAACGTGGAACACGAAAAGCCCTGGCATACCCTGACGGGCCGCCAACACTTCTTCCTCGACCACGACTGGATGAGGGACCTGGGGGAGAACATGCCGGTGTACAAGCCGCCGCTCGACCTGCACCGGCTGTACGGCGATGCTCAGGTTGGTGAGCAGACCACCGGATACTCGGGTGACCAGCAGGTTGCCGAGGTCGCGGTCCGCTACCTGACACCCCACAACAAGTGGTCGATCCACTCCGAGTATCAGGACAACCTCTACATGCTGTCCCTCGGACGCGGCGGCCCGGCGATGTGGATGAGCGTGGAGGACGCCGCGAAGATCGGGGTGAAGGACAACGAATGGGTGGAGGCATACAACCGTAACGGCGTTGTCGTGGCCCGCGCCGTTGTCTCCCACCGCATGCCAGAAGGCACGGTCTACCTACACCACGCAACGGAACGCACCGTGGATGTTCCCAAGGCTGAGCTCACCGGCCGCCGCGGTGGTATCCATAACGCGCTCACCCGCGTGCTCATGAAACCCACCCACCTGATCGGTGGCTACGCCCAGCACGCGTACGCCTTTAACTACGTCGGACCAACCGGAAACCAGCGAGATGAGGTGACGGTCATTCGCCGTCGCTCTCAGGATGTGGAGTACTAGAAATGAGAATCATGGCCCAAATGTCGATGGTGATGAACCTCGACAAATGCATCGGTTGTCACACGTGCTCCGTCACCTGTAAGCAGGTGTGGACGAACCGTGAAGGCATGGAATACGTGTGGTTCAACAACGTTGAGACCCGTCCCGGTCTTGGCTACCCCAAGTCCTACGAAGACCAGGACAAGTGGAAGGGCGGTTGGGAGCTGAAAAAGAACGGCAAGCTCAAGCTCAAGGGCGGCGGGCGAGCCAAGAAGCTCCTCAACATCTTCTATAACCCCGATATGCCGGGGATCAGGGACTACTACGAGCCGTGGACGTACGAATACGACATGCTGCTCAACGCACCCGCGAATTCCCAGCACGTGCCTGTCGCGCGCCCCAAGTCCCTCCTGACCGGTGAGGACATGCAGATCCAGTGGTCCGCGAACTGGGATGACGACCTGGGAGGCTCCCACGAGATCGCGGCCAAGGACCCGATCCTGGCGAAAATGAACGACGAGGTCCAACTCGAATACGAGAAGACCTTCATGTTCTACCTGCCCAGAATCTGCGAACACTGCCTCAACCCCGCCTGCGTTGCCGCATGTCCCTCCGGTGCCATGTACAAGCGCGTCGAAGACGGCATCGTTCTCGTCGACCAGGACAAGTGCAGGGGATGGCGCATGTGCGTCTCCGGATGTCCCTACAAGAAGGTGTACTTCAACCACAAGTCCGGTAAGGCCGAGAAGTGCACGATGTGCTTCCCGCGTATCGAAGTCGGCCTACCCACCGTCTGTTCCGAAACATGCGTCGGTCGTCTCCGCTACCTCGGCATCGTCCTCTACGACGCCGACAAAGTCACCGAAGCGGCCTCCGAGCCGGACGAGCACAAGTTGCTGGATGCTCAGCGCGCCGCGTTCCTTGATCCCTTCGATCCGGAAATCATCGCCGAGGCCGAGCGTCAGGGCATGCCGTACGACTGGATCATTGCGGCCCAGAAATCACCCGTGTGGCAGCTGATCTCCCGCTACGAGGTGGCGCTCCCGCTCCACCCCGAGTACCGCACCCTTCCCATGGTGTGGTACGTCCCGCCGTTCACCCCGGTCGTCGACGAGGTTTCCAAGACCACGTCCGATCCGGAGGATTACAAGATCCTGTTCACGGCACTGTCGAAGATGAGAACTCCGCTCGAATACCTGGCGGAACTCTTCACGGCCGGCGATACGAAGCCCGTCGAGAAGTCCCTCCGCAGGCTCGCCGCCATGCGCTCCTACATGCGAGACATCAACCTCGGTGCCGAAGGAAATGAGGAGATCGCCCAGGCTGTCGGCATGACAGGCGAAGACATTGAAGACATGTATCGCCTCATGGCTCTCGCCAAGTACGACGAGCGCTACGTCATCCCCACCGCCCATGCCGAAACGGCCCGTGAGCTCGACCAGATTGCCCTTCAGGCGGGATGTTCGCTCGAAGATTCGGTTGGCATGACAGGACCTGGTTTCGGTGCTGACGGCGCTGGGCTTGGCATGAACGGCGGTCAGATGATGACGGTCTCGCCGCAGCAGCGCAAGACGGACCCGACAACACCCTCCACGCCGGGAAGAACCAACCTGTTTGGCTGGTCGCCTAACCAGGGCATGGGCGGGCTGTTCCCTCCGGCAAACCCGGCAGGTGCATGATGCTACCCACCTCGTTTATCCCCACCTCGCACCTCAAAGAAACCGCCTCGGTCTCCGTGACTGTGGAACAGCGACAGCTGATCCACATGGCGGCGTCGATCCTGCTCGACTATCCAGTCCCGGAACGCTACGCCCACTTCCCTCTCATCAGGGATGAAATCTACTCGGCGAAGCTACCCACTCCGGTACTGAACCAGCTGGCACGGTTCTTAGAAGCCCCGCACGTCGCCACCCTCCAAGAGCTGGAGAAGCACTACGTGTCGATCTTCGACCTGAAACGGCGGGCCACCATGTACCTGTCGTACTACCTGACCGGTGACACAAGGAAGCGGGGCACCGCCCTCGTGAGATTCACCGAGGCCTACCGTGCGGGCGGCTGCGAAGTCGACCGTGACGAGTTACCCGACTATCTGCCGATGGTTCTTGAGTTCTCCGCGACCGGTGACGCTCAGATCGCGGGTGAGCTCCTGTCCTCCCACCGGGAAGGCATCGAACTGCTTCGCACGACGCTGGAGTCCAGCTCCAGCCCCTACGCGGGACTTGTCTCTGCCCTGTGCATGACACTGCCCGCGATCGATCAAGAAACAAAGGAGCGTTACCTCCGCCTCATCACCGACGGCCCGCCCGCGGAAATGGTGGGGGCAACCGCTCTCGGCCCACTCGAGCCATTCACGTTGGGAGAGACCCTTGGAAGCCGTTGATATTGTCCTCTGGGCCGTCATACCCTACGTGTCGATCTTCCTCTTCATTGTGGGAATGATATGGCGGTGGAAATACGACCAGTACGGGTGGACAACCCGTTCCTCCCAGTCGTATGAGTCCGTGTGGCTGAAGCTTGCCTCCCCGCTGTTCCACTTCGGCATCCTGTTCGTCGCGATCGGCCACTTCCTGGGTCTCATGATCCCGAAATCGTGGACGAGAACGCTCGGGGTGTCCGACACCGTCTACCACTGGGTGGCAACCATCCCCGGCACGATCGCTGGCTTGGCCGCGGTCGTCGGCCTTGCTCTCCTCATTATTCGCCGCCGCACCTACGGCGACGTCTTCCGGGCAACGACCGTGAACGACAAGATCATGTATATTTTCTTGGCCGTCCCGATCGTCCTTGGCCTCATCGCCACCCTGATCAACCAGGTGTTCACCACGTCCCACGGCTACGACTACCGGGAAACTATCTCCCCGTGGCTACGGAACCTGTTTATCTTCAATCCGCAGCCCGAACTCATGGTCGATGTGCCGATATCGTTCCAGATGCACGTCATTGCGGGCTTCCTGCTGTTTGCGATATGGCCGTTCACGAGGCTCGTTCATGCCTTCTCGGCACCGATCGGATACTCAACTCGCCCCGATATCGTGTACCGCTCCCGTCAGAAAACCATTTCCACCCAGGCGCCGAAGAGGGGTTGGGAGCCCGTCGACTTCTCGGGAGGAAGGCCAAAGCGCTAACCGAACGAGAACACTTCGGGCAGTAGTCTCGTAAGGAAAATGCCAGACCGTTTGTGTGGCCAAGGGTAGGGGAGGTGCAGGACTCCCCTACCGTTTCCTTTGCATAGGGACCTTAACTTGGCACACTGGATGACATTGCGCTCGCGAGTATTGCAGGGCGATAAGAGAACACATTGACGGGGGAAGAGCAGTGGCGGGCAACAGGCAGGGACCGTTTGGTAATGCTGAGGACGGCGGTGGGAATGCCTGGGGTTCCGGTAGTGATGCCTGGAATCCTGGTGGCGGCAATTCTCAGTGGAACACGGGCGACAATGCTTCGTGGGAGTCCCCTGCGCAAAACTATTGGGAAAACGAACGCCAGGAGACGGCACACGAGAGCCGGCACCGCATTGTTTCCCCGACGGA
This sequence comes from Flaviflexus sp., assembly GCF_052087705.1. NCBI lineage: Bacteria > Bacillati > Actinomycetota > Actinomycetes > Actinomycetales > Actinomycetaceae > Flaviflexus > Flaviflexus sp. Next base: position 42,620 of record NZ_JBQCYC010000016.1, read on the forward strand.
ACAGAACGCCCCGACTTACGACCCGGAACGTCATGCGGCCGAGCAACAGTACTGGCGGAACCTGCGCAGCGGTCGGGGTGACTCCCGCCCTTACGGCCAAAAGGGTGGCTACTATTCCAACCCTCAAAGATTCGAAGATCGTTCTGGACGATGGACGATAGAGCGAGTTCTTAGGATCATCACGACACTCATCGGCATTGGGATGGTGGTCTTCTTTTTCTACAACTACATCCGTATTTCGAACATGTTTGGTGATTTCGGAATGACCTTTGGATCCGAGAGTGCGCCAACTGTGATCACCGACCTTGTCGGCGAGAGTCACGATGTGTCACTGGATGGCTACCTGACTGTTTAAAGTTCAGGGCCAGGGCTGATGTGCCCGGAGAACCTTAGACCGACCCGGGGAGCATCCCGCCCGAATTAGCCCCAGATGCTGGATGGGTCCCAGACGTCTGTCACGGCCGCGGGTTAACAGCGACAGCCGGAAACAGAGAGCTTGAACGGTAGTTGCCTAAGGAAGTCCTCGAGTAGGCCTCATGCGGGGGTGGGAAACGGTAGCTTTCCCAGCACTCACCAAGTGCGCCACCGTGATCAATACACCATTAGTGGTCAGGGTGCTGTGGGAAGTAGTCTGTGCCTGTAACTCTAGTGTTGAGGGATCATGTTCAAACTTGCTCAAGGTTCGCTACGTAATCGCGCGTTTGTCGCGCTCCTATCGGTCGCAATTTTCGTTATCGGGATTTTCTCGATGGGTTCGCTCCGCCAGGAGCTTATCCCGCGAGTCGAGCTTCCGGTTATCAACGTCATCTCTATTAGCCCGGGTGCGACGTCCGAGCAGATGAGAGACCGCGTCTCGGTTCCGATCGAGCAGCAGGTGATGACCATCCCGGAAGTCTCGAACACGACGACGACCTCCTCCTCATCCCTCTCCATGGTCACGATCGAGCTCGATTACGGAACTGACGTCGCACGAGCATCGAACCGCGTTGAACTGTCGATAGGTCGAGCGGATGCTAGCTTCCCCGAAAACCTTGAATATGACGTCATTTCTGGTGGCACGTCAGATATTCCACTGTCGTACGTTGGCATTACGTCCGATGGCACCCCGCTGGAAACTGCGGAGCGAATCCGTGACACGGTTATTCCTCAGCTTGAGCAGATCAGCGGCGTCTCCTCTGTCGAACTCATTGGTGCGCCTGCGCAAAATATCAATATTTCCCTGGATCAGGAGCGGGTCGCTGAGCTAGGCATTTCAGCCGATGCTGTCCAAGAGGCACTTGAAGATAACGGTCTCTCCGTTCCCGTTGGCACTCTCATCGAAAACGGTGAGGCCAAGGACGTGACCGTTGGTAAGGAAATCGCCTCGATTGAGGACCTCCGGGCGATCCCGGTCGTTGCCGGTGAAGTTGAACCGGGGGAGCCGGCCACGGTCTACCCGTTGTCCGAGATTGCCACTGTCGAATTTACCGATGGTCAATCGGATATGGTTGGCCGCCTCGACGGTGAATCGGCTATCGCCATCATTGTTTTCCCAACGGCTAACGCCAACATCGTTGATACGTCTGCCGAAGTTGATGAGACCCTTGAGGAACTGGCTCCCACGGTCGGTGGTAACACGCAGTTCACGATGCTTTTCGACCAGGCCCCCTACATCACCGGTTCCATTGAGTCACTTGCACAGGAGGGTGCGCTCGGCCTGATCTTCGCGATCCTCATCCTCCTTGTCTTCCTCCTCTCGATCCGCTCCACGCTCGTTACAGCGATTTCGATACCGCTCTCCCTGCTTGTCGGCTTTATCGGCATGATGGTGGGCGGCTACTCGCTGAATATGCTGACCCTCGCGGCCCTCACGCTGTCGATCGGTCGAGTGGTTGATGACTCGATTGTCGTTATCGAGAACATCAAACGACATCTCGACTACGGCAAACCCAAACGGGATGCGGTACTCGATGGCACGAAGGAAGTTTCCTCCGCCATCACCGCATCAACAATTGTGTCGTTCATCGTTTTCGTCCCGGTTGCCCTCGTGCCGGGCCTGGTTGGCGAACTATTCCGCCCCTTCGCCTTCACCGTGATCATTGCGCTTGCCGCGTCCCTGATCGTGGCACTGACGATTGTTCCGGTTCTTGCCTACTGGTTCCTGAAACCCACCAAGGAAGCCCGCGTTGCCGAAAGGCAGGGCGAGCTTGAGGCATACCGCGTGGAGGCCGAAAAGAAGGAACGCCGCTACTGGCTCCGCCGCGGATATGCGCCAGTTCTAAACGGCACACAGAAGCACCCGGTCATCACCATCATTGTGGCCTTCGCAATCCTCGTTGGAACGGTTGCCCTGTTCCCGCTACTCAAGATTAATCTGCTCGGCGGAGCCAACCAGGGCTCGGTGTTCATTGCGCAGGAAACCGAGCCCGGCGCCTCCATGGATGCCATGGTTGAACAGGCCGATGCTGTTGAAGATGAGCTCATGGAAGTTGAGGGAGTCAACTCCGTTGCCGTTATCATCGGCGGCGCCCAGATGACAGGCGCAAGCGCGATTAGCTACCTCGTGGCAGTCGATGAAGAAGCCGATATTGACCAGCTCACCGAAGACCTCGTGACCGCCGGCGATTCCGTGAGCGGTGAAGGAACAACCTCGTCTGCAAATGAAGGACTGCTGGGTTCCGGCACGATCGACATCAACATCACGGCGCCCGACGCCGAATTGCTACAGGTAGCGACCGATGCTGTGCGTGACGCCGTGGCTGAAGTACCCGAAGTGACCGGAGTCGAACACAACCTCGCTGCGGAAGCGCCTGCGGTGCAGGTGACGGTCAATCGTGATGCTGCTGCCGGTGCGGGGCTGACAGAGAACGACATCGTCGGTCTCATTGCCGCACAAATGGTTGAACCCGAGATCGGCCAGATCACGATCGACAACGTCGATACGTCAATCTATCTTTCGATCGAGAACCCGGTTGAGACCGTCGAAGAACTGAGGAATCTGACCATCCTGGGTCAGCCCCTCGAAACGTTCGCGACGGTTGAGGAAGTCGGATCGATCCCCACGATCGTCACCATCAACGGACAGACAACGGCAACCGTGTCGGCGGTTCCGGTGGCCGCCGATAACCTTGGTGAGGCCACCTCCGCAGTGGACGCTGCCGTTGCGGAGGTGGAGCTGCCGGACGGCGCTGTTACCTCCACGGGTGGCGTTGCCGAACAGCTCGAGGACTCTTTCAACCAGCTTGGACTGGCTCTTGCCGCCGCGGTCCTGCTGATTTACGTGGTGCTCGTGTGGATCTTCCGTTCGCTAATCCAGCCTGCACTCCTGCTGGTCGCGATCCCGTTCGCCGCGATCGGTTCGTTCCTGGCGCTGCTACTGACGGATACTCCGCTCGACATCTCCGCGATGATCGGCCTGCTCATGCTCACCGGCATTGTTGTCACCAACGCGGTGGTGCTCGTGGACCTCATGAACCAGTACCGTGATCAGGGCAAGGAACTCGACGAAGCAGTGCATGAAGGTGCGATGCGACGTGTCCGACCGGTCATGATGACGTCGCTAGCAACGATTGCAGCCATGATCCCCATGGCACTCGGTATCTCGTCCGCCACCGGGTTTATCTCCACCCCGCTAGCCATCACCGTTATCGGCGGCCTACTCACGTCAACTCTCCTTACTCTTATCCTGCTCCCCGTCCTCTACCGCCTTGTCGAGGGCGCGAAGGAACGCCGAGCAGTACGTAAGAAGGAGAAGGCAGATGCTGAGGTTGAGGCTGCGCTCGCGGAGACCAAGGACGAAAAGGTTGAGGTCAGCAACTCCTCAGACGCTAGCGGATCTGCAGAAAATGATGGCTCCACCAATGCGAGCGGTTCACCCGATTCCAAGTAGCGTGTAAAGCTAGAAAACCAGTGGGTCTTGCCAAGGAGCTAATCCTGGCAAGACCCACTGTCGTTTTCTTGTTGAGGCACTCATTCCGTAGCGGTCACCGTTGCCTCTTGGGGCAGGGCGAACGGCATGGCCCGCGCCTGTGGTCGCAAATACTAGGGCCGGTAGACGCCGAGGGTGTCGGTGCCGTTGTTGTCCCAGTCGCCGACGACGACCAGGTCGTTTGCCCTGCCGTAGTTCATGACGATGTCAGCATTGCCGCCGGTTGTCGTGTTCTTCAGGTAGTAGGTGAAGCCCCGGCGTACCCCAAGGGTTTCTTCTCCGTTCCCGTTCCAGTCTCCCACGATCACTGTGTCGGTTTCCCGGCCGTACATGTATTCGTGTTCGGCGTTGCCTCCAGCGAAGTCATTGGACTGGTAGATGGTTTTGCCCCGGCGCACAGCCGGAGTGTCGATGCCGTCGCCATTCCAGTCGCCGATAAGAACCGTGTCGTTCTCGCGGCCGTAATGGAACACGATGTCCGCGTAGGCGGCTCCGGGAATGTTGGTCAGATACCAGGTGTTACCCCGGCGAACAGCTGGGGTGTCGATGCCGTCGCCGTTCCAGTCGCCAACAAACACTTCATCGCCGACCCTGCCGTACTTGTAGTGAATATCAGCGGGGCCGGTCGTGGGATCCGTTTTCAGGTAGAGATCTTGGCTGTGCCGGACACCAACGGATTCTCTTGTGCCGACGTCCCACACACCCGATATTGGGTTGCCCGTGGGGGCGTCGGTGATGAGAACACCCAGGCGAGCATTCGATGTCGTCCAGTCATTGGCGAGATAGAAGTCGCACTCATTGGTGGCAATGCAGTCATCGGAGGTGGGGTTACCGAACCAGTCGACGTAGTTACGCCAAAAGTTCCGGTTGCCGTAGGACGAGCAATCGTCGCCCGTGCCGTACAGGTTATCGAGGGCAGCTTCGTTCGGCTGATACGGGGTGTACGTGTACAGCAGGGTTGTTGCCATGTTCTCGATGTAGACCTCACCCGTTCCACATGTGCTGTCCGGGTGGTAGAGGATATCCCAAGTTTGGCCGGGACGATAGTTCTTGTAAATGTCGGGGCGATCCAGGTAGGCGTTGTAACGCTCGCCGGCTCCGCGCACCTGCTTGTAGAACCCGCCGTGCTCCGGGTCGCAGATTGGCTGACCATCCGGACCGTCCGGGCATGAGAGCCCGGTGGCTCGTTCGTAACGCTGTGCGTTCAGGAGACTGCCGGAGGCGGTGACAAGTCCCTGTTCCTTTTGGAGGAGAACAATGAAGACCTGTGGGTTGATCCCACATTCCACCGCCACGTCGTAAACGACCTTCGAGGCCAGTTCGCCGTCCTTACCGACGTGTGCCGTGCATCCGCTTCTCGCGGGAGTGTTGGGGGGTGTCCTCCCGGTAGTCCTGGAGGCAGGGGGTGCCATCGGGCCCGGGTACGCACCTCGGGTTGACGTCTTCGAAGAAATCTTGAACTTCGGCGGAATTCATCGAATCCCAGTCGTAAAACTCGGCATCGGAAATGATGTAGCCCGGGTCGAAGTTGTCAGCATTCGCTCCCTGCGCCTGCGGCGCAGGGAAGAGAACAAAGGGCAAAAGAAGCCCCAGAATTGATGCGAAAGCGAGTCGTGTGGCCATGACCGTCACCTTCCGTACACGGGTTTAGCTACGCAAGGCCCGGTGAACTTCACTGCTCCCCGCGCTCGAGCGTGAGGTCAAAGCCCGGCTCATGCCGTGTACGAATCCTATGCCTTTACCGGGTCTAGGGGTAGGCGTGAAGGTAAATAGAGGTTAAATTGCGAGACTTCAAAGAGCCGAAGGACTCCTTTTTGCTTAGCATGTAGTGCATGCGCGGGATGTCGCGCTTTTGGTGGTGTCCGCGCGAGGAGGCGTTTCATGGGTGAGGTAAGGGTCAGCTCTGAAGAGCTGAAACGCGTAGCCGACGAGGCTGAAGACATCCAGGAAACCGCCGAAACCATTGAGATTTCCAGTAGTACGGGCGGCGTTGCCGATGCCATGCCGGGAGCTACTGCTGTCGGGGATGTGGCAAGTGCAGGCACCTTTATCGATAGCGTCGCCCAGTCCCTGGCCGATGCTTTTGGGAGCTTTACCAGTGCGGTACGGTCCGCTGACGAGGACTACAATGCAACCGATCAGACAGCATCGCTGAACTTTGAAGCCGTGGCGAGCGAGTTGGAGGACTACTAGATGGCAGGATGGTCCGACATTAAACGATGGAAGGCGTCGAACCTCGATGGCTTCATCGACGCCATCATCTCCCGCAAACGAGAAGCGGCCAGCGTTGCTGATGACACGGTAGCCATCACCATCGAAACCTGGGAAGGAGAAGGTGCAGAGGCCGCGCAGAGTACTCTCACGTCCCTGATCGAGCGCGGCGAGAAACTGCAGGACAATATTCAATACCTCCTTACCGCAGCCAGCACCGCACAGGATGGGATCGGGGATGTCGAAACCCTCGTCCTGGAAGCGCAATCTCGGGCCGATCACTACGGCTTCGTCATTGCCGAAGACGGTAGCCAGGTCACGGATCCCGAACTGGATTCCTGGTGGGAACGCTTCACGTCGAACATGGCGGCGGGGCAATCGCATGCCTATGCGGCAGAACTAGCCGAACGAAAAGGTGCCCTTGAAGACACCGCCGAGGCCGTATCAAACGCACTATCTCGCGCTACCGAAGTTGACCAGGCGTTCTGCGATGCGCTTGGGAGAATCAGTGATGATCAGGTGACCGCCGGCATGGCTGCCGGTTCGGGACTGATCCCTGGCCTGCCAGAGAGCCCGTCAACCGAAGAAGCGGCGATCTGGTGGGACTCGCTGTCCAAGGATGAGCAGGATTACTACATCGAGACCTATCCCGAGCTTATAGGCGGCATGGATGGCGTTGACGGATGGGCGAGGCATGAGGCCAATGAGGCAAGGTTGACGGCGGATCTGGAGGAAGCTCTAGAAGCACAGGCCGGCGGTGATGATTCGCCGGAACTCCAGGCCCAGATTGATGAGATGGAAGCACTGCTTGGTTCGCTCAAGCCTGCCGATGGTGAGGTGCGGCAGCTACTACTTTACGAGCCCTCGACCGGTGAGGACGGGAACTACCATATGCAGGCGGCCGTGGCCGTTGGTGACGTAGACGAGGCCGACCACATCACCACCTTCGTGCCTGGCATGACCACTACCGTGCACGACAGCGTTGGTAACTACACCGCGGATCTGCAGAACCTCAACCGAGTAGCTCAGGGCAAACTCGACGCGATGGGAGGCGGCGAAACAGTCGCCAGCATTGCCTGGCTTGGCTATGACGCCCCGGGAAGCCCCACGAACATGGTCCTTGTCGACTCCATGAAAGACGTAATGCCTGGCGATGTCCCGCTCATCATTCCCCAGGGGGCCCCCGAATATCCGCAGCCGCCCCTGATCTACTCGGTGGACCCCGCAATTGTTTCGCCGGCGCGTGCAGAACAGGGCGGAGAGAAGCTCACGTTCTTCATTGAAGGCATCCATGACAGCCGTACCCACGACACGACAAACCCGGCGGTAACACGGGATCCACACACTTCGGTTCTCGGGCACTCCTACGGTTCGACAACCTCGAGCTACGGTGTTGCGGATGCTCGACCGGGAACGGTTGATGACTATGCAGGGTTTGGTACCCCCGGTGGGGATGGTGGCTCGTGGAACATGAACTCTGGCAACAACTACGTCATGAACTTCGAGAATGAGGAACTTATTCGGTACCTCAACAACCCGCTCCGCTGGATCAGTGGGATTCCAGACGCTGGTGGACTTGGGGTCGACCCTTCTCAGGATCCCGGATTTACCACTTTGGACCCGGGACAAGCTGATCCCGGAACCGCACACACCCAGTATTTGGATGACAACAGCAAGTCGCAGAGTGAACTGGCTGATGTTGTCATCGGAGTAGCGGGCAATGACGACTGACACTGGTTATCATCTTAGAAGCCACTTCACAATTCACCGGGAGATATCTGCCTGATGCTTGACGGAACGGGCCTTTTCTTCGATGGCCAGAAGCCCCTCAATGAGAGGATAACGATCGACGTTGCGGATCGTGAGCTCACTGTCGCCATGGCCCGGATCCGGAACAGGATCGACACCGAAATTCGGGTGCAAAACTGGCAAAACCTCAGCGACAGAAGCTACGAGAATGGCGACTATGCCCTCTGCAAGTCCGTTGGTGGCGAAGGACGGTACACCAGCCGCGACGAGGGCCTAACCTTCGATCTGGCAGACGATGACTTCCCGACAGTTCTCGACATTGTCAAAGAAGAAGTCCTGCCCCTTGGATACACCCATCTTGTTGACTCAAGTGACGACACCTGGTTCTACGTCGACCTCTTCAACCCCGAAGACGGCGGGTACGTGCACCTAACAATGGCCAAGGGAAAGGGACTTATCATCCAGGTCAACACCGGATGTAGGCCGTGGAACCGGGACGAAGCAGATACTGGGGAGTAGAAACAGATACCGGGGAGTAGAAGCAGATACTAGGGGAGTAACAGCCAGACCGTTACTCCTAGGGGGTGCACATTTAGCGACAGCAGTTGAACGTGGCCGGTGGCCGGCACCCTGCCTCTCGCATAGTTCCCTTGGGGATTTAGTTCCGGGAACTCTTGCGCTCCCAATCCGAACGCAGGATCGCCATCAGAACATCATCGATGTACTCGCCGTCGAACCTAAAGGCCTCCCGCGAAGTCCCCTCATACACGAAGCCAGCCTTTTCATAGGCTCTGCGCGCTCGCGGATTAAAAGCCAGCACATCCAGGCAAATCCGGTTGAGATTGGTGTTCTCAAAGGCGTAGTCAATAACCAGTGACGTGGCCTCCGAACCGAAGCCGCAGCCTCGGCCCTCCGGGCCAATCAGGATCCGGTAATTACAGGACCGGTCTGCCGGACTCCACGCATTCAGTACCGCCTCTCCAACACACTGATCATTGGATAAATCGATAATCGCGAGATCAAGTCGGTCAGTCTGTTCTTCCCTCGTTCGATACCACTCGAGAGTTCTCTCATCGAGTGCGGGTACCGCTTTCTTAATCTCCTCGGTGGTGTTCGCGGAACCGGTCAGCTTGATGAGTTCGGGATCGGCAAGAATCGGTCCCATGCACTCGATGTCAGCCTCGGTGAAAGGGCGTAATTGAACGAGCGAGCCAGTGATCGTTGGCTTGGTTGGGAAGAGCGAATCCATAGGAACGAGCGTATCGCTATGGTAGCCGCGCGGCACTGCGCACTTCTAAGTGGGAGAAAGCTGGCGCGTACCGAGGTGAGGAATGCGCGGATTCTCAACATTTCACCGAACTGTTGACCGTGATGTGCACCATAACATACTGTCGGAGACGTCCCGCACATGCGTTATGTGCCGGGCCTGATGATCGGCACATCGGCGTGCTGAGAATGGAGACACCGTGAATAAGATTGAGACCGTAGCCCCCGAGAGCGTAGGTATGTCGGCCGACTACCTTGCCAATATTGACAAGCTGGTTGAAAACCACATGAGTGAGGATGCGTACCAGGGCATGGTTGTGCTGGTCGCCCGACATGGAAAGGTCTGCTATTTCAAGGCCTTTGGTAAGGCCGACGATGATGTGCCGATGCAGACGGACAACATCTTCCGTCTCGCATCAATGTCCAAGGTGCCGACCGCCGTCGCGGTCATGCAACTGTGGGATCAGGGACTGATTTCCCTTTCCGATCCGATCTCGAAATTCATCCCAGCATTTGCGGACGTCAAGGTTGCGGAGCTCAACAATTGGGGCGAGGTCAAGCTCGTCACTCCGAAGACCGACATCACCATCCACCACCTGCTGTCCATGACAGCTGGCATGACCAACTCTTGGTGGTACGACCTGTTCACGCCCCAGAACTACCGCGTTGTGCCAAAGCTCTATGCTGAGGCAGGGCTCATGGATGACCTGAATGCACCTCCCATTACCCTCGAAAGCAACATCGACATTCTGACAAAGATGCCTCTCATGTCCCATCCGGGGGAGGCCTTCGACTATTCGAACAACAGTGTTGACACACTGTGTCGCATGGTTGAGATCGTGTCCGGCATGGACTTCGACACCTACCTGCGGACCAACATCTTTGAGCCGCTCGGTATGAACGAAACCTGGTTCTTCCCACCCGAGGACAAGCTGGATCGTGTTGCCGCCGTCTACTGGGCAGGTAAGGACGAAAAGCAGGTCGGAACGTCACCGCTCGGCATGGGTAATCTCGGACCTGACTACACCTTCAGTGAGCACAAGACCTACTTCAGCGGTGCCGGCGGCCTCCACGGAACAACCGAGGACTACTTTAAGTTCGCGCAGATGCTCCTCAACAAGGGTGAGCTCGATGGTGTTCGTATCGTCAGTCGCGCAGCGGTTGAGCAGATGACAAGCAACCAGATCGGCGACCTCACCAACTGGCAGCTTACTCAGAACAAGTGGGGCTACCAGGTTGACCTCCAGGAAGGCGTCAATGCTCCTCCCGGCTCCATCCACTACCTCGGTGGTAAGGGTGCCTACAGCTGGCAGGGTTTTTTCTCCACAAAGTTCGTCAACAACCCCGACAAGGACACCGTCATCCTCACGATGACCACGCCCGGCTTCGACGGCGCCCTACCCCACAACCTCCGCATCATCGCGGCAGCCAACGCGGCAGTCATCGACTAGCTCTCACTGAAGTTCACAAATGAAACTCCAACGAAATCGCCAGAGCTGAAGGAAAAGTAGCTGAACAGCCTCTTTGCTTTAGGGTACGAGTGATACCTCAACCGGCCGGTTCAAGAACGCGCGAATGTGCATTCCTGTTCCGGCCGGTTGGCATGGAGGGGCTGAAAGTGCGGGCGGGCGGTGGTGACCGTTGGTGCGAACGACATGTTCATGCATGGGGTCGGTAGGAGAGTTGAGTGCTGGCCCGCTTGGAGTGCTGTCGGCATGCGGTTCCGCGTGATCCCTAGGTCGACTGAGGCCTAGTTGGTGGGGATGTGGGCGAGTAACTCTTTGACTTGCGATATGAGAAGCGCGGATGCTTCGGGGTCGTATGCGCCAAGCGATGAATCGGTGAAGAGATGCTGATCGCCCGGGTAAAGGAACAGTTCCGCTTCGTCCCGCTGGGATAGTTCTTTTGCGGCAGGCAGGTCTTCGAGGAAGAAGTCATCCCGGTCCATTCCGTGAATCTGAACTTGGATGCCCGTTGGCCAGCTTTCAGAAAACTCGGAGACCGGGACGCAGGAATGAAGCAGGAGAGCGCCCGCGGTGCCTTGTCGGGTCTGGGCAAGTTCCTGAGCGATCATCGCGCCAAATGTCGGCGGCAGTTGGTCCAGTGCACCTATGTTGTCCAGGTTTTCCATTAGAATCAAGCCCTGACTGCGAGCTTTCGCGAGCATATTTGGTTGGCTGCGACCGCTAGAGCGCACGGCTAGAGCTGAAGCTGGGTGTCTACAATCGCCTAATTTGATTGGCCCCACGGGAATGCATTGCTGCGATGAAGTAGTGCGACCCCGAAGGGCCGCACTACTGAGCTCGATGTGGAATAAGGGATTGGGAAGGATGCATGAGGCAATATGAGACCGCCATTCTCCCCGCTACTTATTGTCGTCATGCCTGTGGATTGTCATCCAGCGTGTGTTCACCACGATTGCCAAGGCCGGGGCGTCCAGTCATTCGGTAATGTCCGCCGCGCTCGCGGTGACCATGTCCGCCACGTTCGTGGTTCTCGTGCCTGCGACCACCGTGCCCACGACCACCATGTCTGCGGCTGTGAGGGCCGAAGTGGTGACCGGGACCGTCAGGGGCGTAGTCGGAGATCCTCTCCATCCAGGCCTCGAACTTGTCATCTCCCATGCGGGAGCGGGCGCGCTCGCTCCAGGAAGTGAAGTCGGTGTCGGAAGGGGTCAGGCCCTCGCCGTCGCTATTGACGGATTCGAGATGTTCGATCATCCGATCAAGGATCGTGTCGAGATGCTCAACCTGCTCGTCAGTCAGTGTTTCGAAGGCGTTGGGCTTTTCCGGGTGGAGCTGCTCAACGGTGCGACCATCCTCGGTGAGCTTGATCAGCATGACGCGCTTGTCCTCGGGGGATTGCTCGCGAGTAATAAGGCCACCCGCCTCCATCTTCACCAGGTGCTCGTTAAGGGACGCGACCCTCATGCCCAAGATGTACGCGAGATCCTTTGTGGGGATGTTGTCCTGAAGTTTAAGTGCTGCAAGGATTCGGCCCTGGCCGCGAGTTGGGTCCTCTACCGGGCCGCGAGGGTAACCTTGACCGGGTCCGCCAGGACGCGGACGGCGAGGCTTCATGAGATGGGTCGTGTAGCGGAACTTCTTATACAGTTCGTCGTGATTCATAA
>NZ_JBQCYC010000017.1:0-18376 GCF_052087705.1 Flaviflexus sp.
CCGAAGAGGGACCCAGCAGTGCGTGGCGCTATAAGTGCGGGGACGCTTCAGAAGAAGTAAGCGTTCCGGATGGCCATTTCCCCTGTCGCTACTCGCTGGCCTTCTCGAGCGCCTCACGGGTGCGCCGGTGGCGGGAGAGGACGTCCTGGGCAGGCTCGGCAAGGTTCTCGCGAAGAACTGCATGAATCTCGGTGTCGACCTGCTTCTCGTAGCGGTCGGCGGCGCGCTTTGCAGCTGATCGTCTGACGGAGCCAGCCATGAAGAACGCCCAGAGTCCAACCAGCACCAGGATTCCAGCGAGGATCCAGTTGCCCATGGCTTCCGCGAACGGGAATCCAGCACCGAGTGCAGTGGCCACCCCAAAACCAACACCGGCGAGCATGAGGAGGATGCCGAGGCCGAGGAGAATGCCAGCGTTCTGCGCCGACGGCTTGGTGAGCGGCACCGAGGTCACCGCATCGTTCACGCGGCGGCGGAGCCGCTCGGGGCCGGCTACCGCATCCGTCAATGTCTTTGCCCATGTAACGGGCAGGCCCCTCTTGGCGGAGTCGAGCCAGCCGTCCCGGATTGCGTCCACCGTGGAGGTGGCGGGCTGTTCCGGTTTGGCGAGGGCGTGCTGACGCCACGACTCTCCCGATTCGCGTAGCGAATCACCGACGGCCCGGATTCCGGCGGCACGTGACAGCTGCTGGGTGATCGGTTCGAGGCTCTCATCCGTCACGTCAGCTTCTGAGGAACCAACGGAGCTGAGGAGTCTGTTCGCGATTGCGCTAATTTCCGCCGAGGCTGTCACCGCGTTGATCGACGGCTTGGAGACGGCAGCGGCAATGTGGATCTTCAGCTCGTCGATTCCCTGATTCTCAAGAGCGGACGCGCTAATAACGGGAACGCCATCCAGTCCATCTTGCTTAAGGACGTCCTTAACGTCTTCCACAATGCGGTCACGCTGATCAAAAGGAACCGTGTCGATCTGGTTGAGGACAACGACCATGGAATCCTGGCGTCGCTCCAGCCCCTTGAGGTATCCGGCGTGGAGTGCCTGGTCGGCATACTTTTGGGGATCGAGAACCCAGACCAGGAGGTCAACGAGTGGCATAAGCTGCGAGACCTGGACGGAGTGGGCAACAGCGACCGAGTCGTGGTCCGGCAGATCAAGCAGGACGAGGCCCTCGAACTCCGGTTCCTCATCGGTCAGGATTGAGGCCTTACGGATCCTGCGATCCTCGTCGACACCAAGGAAGTCCAGCATCGCGCTCGCATCCCCGCCCCACGTGCACGCGGTCGCACGTTCTGTGGTGGGGCGGAGTTCACCCGAGTCCGCGAAGTCGAGATTGCTGATCGCATTGAAGGTCGTCGACTTACCGGAACCCGTTCCACCAACGAGGGCTACAACGGTGAGGTCGATACCGAGATCCATGCGACGGCGAACGGCGGTAATGTCCTCCCGAGCGCGAGCCAGCTGGAACGGTTCGATGTGTCCCTTCCCGAGTTCAAGGCCCTCGTCGATGGCCTCAAGCTTGGCGTCGACACTGTCGACCATGATGTCGTTCATTCTTTCTCCCATACGGCATTAACAAGTTCACGAGCCCGGATCCTCAGGTTGGAACTATCCGGAAGTTCCAGTGCATCAATCGCCGCGACGTAACGACCGGCCACCTTGTCGATCGCTTCCTGACAGCGATCCTGGAGCGCTCGCTTCGTGCGTGACAGGCCACCCTCGGCGCCACCGTCAGTCAGTGCGGTTTGCACTCCCGGTATCCCACCGGCCCCGGCGCGAAGTAGATCCGCCAACCCGTCTCTGGAAACCTTCTTAGCGATCGCACCGTTCACCTTATCTGCCGCGGCCCGAGAGTCGGCCTGCCAAGCGGAAATGGCACCGTTCACAAAACTGTCGATACCAACTTCCACCTTGATTTCGGACGTATCGACGTAGGACATGGACCAGATAGTGGCGGCGCTGTCGCGAACGTCGATGAGTGTCTGCGTGAGGATTACTCTCAGAGCATCGTCGATCGCTTCGGCAATATTGTGCGCAGCCCAATCGCGCTTCGCGATGGCGCGGTTAGCAAAGAGCAGGTCCCTTCCGCTGCCGAGGGAAGCGAGCGGACCACCCGTCGAGGCGAGCGACAGCCACTGCGTTGTTGGGGCACCGCGGGCGATCCTGCCCGACTCAAGGGTCTCGGTGAGCTTCCTCGAGGGCTCGTCAGCCGCCGTACGAGCACCGTCTATCAGACTTTCTGCAGCATCCGTCTGTGCGGTTGCGGCATCGGCCAGATCAAGTAGTTCTCTTCTAATCTCCGGCATCATCGCCTTCGACGTGCGGGACACGAGGGACTTCGAGGCCCTCGTTGTCTTCATGAGGTGGAGCCAGTCCTTCAGCTCGGAAACCCGTTCAGGATCGAGTCGACCATTCGTTGCACCAGCATCATCGATGATGAACAGGGGCGACTCCCCCATCCCAGACTCCGCCATGCGCTTCATCAGGTCGGCGCGCACCGCGGTCTTCGCGCGTGCGGGAAGTCGGTTGAGAATCACTGCGGTTGTCATGCCCCTGTTGAACGCTTCGCTCAGTGTCGACCAGGCCACGTGGTCCCCGTACCTGGAGGCTGTCGTCACAAAGATCCACAGGTCCGCCGCGTTGATAAGCGTCTGCGACATGTTTCGGTTAGCTTCCTCGATCGAATCGAGATCGGGAGCGTCAATGAGTGCAATACCCGGGAGGGCACTCTCGGTCACAACCGTCTTACAGATCTCGGTCAGCAGGTGACCTTCCATGGCAAGAGCATCATCGGGATGGAAAACAAGAACCGGTGTCATCGTCGTTGGGCGAATCACCGAGGCCTCGGAGATATCGTCCTCGACGAGGGAGTTAAGGATTGTGGACTTGCCCGCACCCGAGGAACCACCGAAGACAACGACAGCTGGAACGGCGTCCTCAAGCAGGTGCGGGAGCAACCGTGTTGACAGCTGTGTCTGAAGAGATCCCTGCATTTCCCGCAATTCGTTGATCCCTGGGACCGACAGTGGGAATGCGACCTCGCGAAGCGCCTCGACAGTCTCTGTCACGAGGCGCGCTAACCTTGATACGGCGTACTGGGAACTCACACCCCTATTCTTACCGAAATCTCACTCCAGGTGTTGGACAGTGGTGGGGCAATGGTGCGCTAAGATTTAACGGGCACATGCCGCGCCTCCATAGCTCAATGGATAGAGCAACGGCCTTCTAATCCGTAGGTTGCAGGTTCGAATCCTGCTGGGGGCACAGTGAAGGGTGACAGCCCGGCACCTGCCGGGCTCGTCCAACACCCGCGTCGCAGAAGTGAGGAAAGGCTCGAACGTGGTTTTGAAGCAGGAAGACAACCCGATCGTCTGGATCGACTGTGAAATGACCGGACTAGACCTTGCCAATGACGGCATTGTTGAAGTTTCCGTTGTCATCACCGGTTCAGATCTTGTCCCCGTCGACGAAGGCATCGACCTCGTCATTAAGCCCACCCCCGAGGCCCTCGCTTCGATGGGTGCCTTCGTGACGAAGATGCACACCGATTCGGGCCTCATCAAGGAATGGGAGACCGGCCTCGACCTGAAGGACGCCGAGGAGCAGGTTCTCGCCTACATCTCTGCCCGTGTCCCCAAGGGTAAAGCACCCCTCGGCGGTAACTCCGTCGGAACCGACAAGTCGTTCCTCGAACGCGACATGCCTTCGGTCATCGACTACCTGCACTACCGCGTCATCGATGTCTCCACCATCAAGGAGCTGGCGCGCCGGTGGTACCCACGCGCCTACTTCGCAGCTCCCGAGAAATTCGGCAACCACCGTGCGCTCGGCGACATCTACGACTCAATCGACGAACTGCGCTATTACCGTTCCGTTCTCTTCCCGGAAGGCGACGGGCCCACGACGGACCAGGCGAAGGAAAGGTCCGCGGAGATTCTCGCATCCCGCACCCAGCTATCCTTCGATACCGCCGGTTCAGACGAAACCACAACGGCAGAAGGAACGGAGCAGGCATAATTGCTTCTCGTTCGCTCCCTACAGGAGCCTTTGTTTGATCTTTGGAGAACCCGCCTCTTCCTGGGCGGGTTCTTCACTACCCACAGTCCCAATCAGGCGCGGGGATTCCTCACGCGAGCCGGTGGATTCAGCCCGCACGGCACCAACCGATAGGCTAGTGCCGTGATTCTGCCTATCGTCATCACCGGTGATCCGGTCCTCCACTCCCCTGCTGAACCCGTCACCGAGTTCGATTCGGATCTGGCCAGGTTTGTCGACGACATGTATGAGACAACGGTGGCCGCACCGGGTGTTGGCCTTGCCGCACCCCAGGTAGGGATTGGTAGGCAGATCTTCGTCTGGGTATACGACAAGCAGACAGAAGTAGCCCCACGCGGAGTGGCAATCAATCCCCAGCTCTTCATCGAACCGATCCAGCCCGGGGAAGCAACCGTCGAGGACCGTGAGGGATGCCTGTCATTCCCGGACGAAAAGTTTGCTCTGAGGCGTAGTACTCGCGCGATCCTACGCGCGCAGGGTCTCGATGGTGCGCCTTACGAGCTTGAAGCGAGTGGCTGGTTCGCTCGGATCCTCCAGCACGAATACGATCATCTCCAAGGAACGCTCTATGTTGATCGCTTAACCGGCACCGACGCTGAGACCGTTGCGCAAATCACCGAGGAGAGACGATGGGGGAGGCCAGGACTTTCCTGGACACCCCCATCTCCGCGCCGTTAACCAGCCGGATGATGCTTGGCGAGGCATGTGGCACGTGCTCTCGCCAGCCACCGTTAGTCAGCAGACTTCGTATCAGCCTTCCTGCGGACGGCGAGGATCACTCCGCCACCCAGGAGCACTAGGCCGCCAATCGTGAACATCCACGTTCCCGAAGCACCGGTGTGTGGAAGCAAGAAATCAGCGTTGTGTGGATTGTTCTCAACAGGAATCACAAGGGCGGACGTACTGGCACCCGTGACGGCCACTCGGATCGGCTCTGCTTGCAGCTCATAGCCTTCCGGCGCCTTCGTCTCAACGATCCAGTAGTACTGCCAATCGTTTTCATCCTGGATTGGATTGCCATTTTCAAAGTCCGAGGCACGCAGACCCGAGATTCTCACGATTCCGTCATTCCCGGTCGTAAACTCCGAGACTCCGTCAATCGATATAACGTTCGTACCCGTCTCTGCATCAGCCTTTGTTTCGAACACCCGGAACGTGGCGCCGTTGAGCCGGGCCTGATGGTTGGTCGAAGAGATCTTCTCGATGACGAGATCGCCCCAACGCGTCTCCGGGATATTTGACGGCACCGGCATCTCCCATTCGATCGATTCGCTATTCGGGAAGAGGAGTGCCTGGTTATCGATGAGGCCATCTCCGATCGTGCCCTTCAGGGACTGGGGGCTGTTCAGCGTGACAACTTCAGTGGTGAGGACGATCTGGACGTCAACGGCTGTCGCACTGCTGGCCTTCGAAGCCGCGAGCGCCATCTTCGCCCTGCCCTCTTCGGTGAAGGTCACCGTCACTTTGGATCCGGCAGTCTGCTCTGCTGTGACGGTGTAGTCCGTTCCGACGGCGAGCTCGATGCCGCCGCTCGTGAGGGTGACGACGGTGGGGTCTGCGGATACTGGCTTGAGGCGATCGTCGAGCTGATCTTCAACGACGTAGGCGGTGGGCGGCAGGAACTTCAGGTTGGTCTCGGAAACGTCCCGGTACTGCGAGTAGTCAGGATTGGCATCCAGCGGGATGTCACCAATGATTGTCCACTCCACGGTGTCGCCAACCTTCGCAGCATCGGCGTCGTTAACGGTCTTACTGATATCGCTCACGCCGTTCTTCGGGTAGACGTTGATGTCGTAAAGCCAGGATGTCCGCTCAACCGGGTCAGTAAGCGGCACTGAGAGGACCCAGTCCTCCGACTTCGTCACACCAATCGGTGCTTTCGTTTCTGTGAAGAGGTAGAGGCCGATTGGAAGGTCCTGGAAAACCGCCGGCGAGTAGGTCGTCGCTCCAGTATTTGCGGTGTAGGTTGTGCCGAGTTGGACCGTCGCGGCAGCTCCGTCGTAGAGCCACGCCCCATCATCGAGAACAAGCTTTGATGCGTGCTGCCACCCGTCGATTGTGCTGAGGTCAAGGTCGTACTCCGTCGTCCCAACCGTAATGGCCTCAATCTGCTGAGCTTCGAACGTGACACCGGCAATCGGTGTTCCGTCCACGTCCATCACCGCACCGTTGGACGGCACGCCCCAAAGGTCACCCTGCTCGTACTTGTGGACGGTCACGGTGCCCGTGGAGGGCTCCCCGTCAGTCCCCGGCAAGATCAGGGGCCCTTCGGTTTGACGCGGGAGGGCACTTGCAGCACCCAGCTGACCGACGATGAGGAACAGCGCGAGGAGCGCGCTGAGAAGGCCGACGATAGACGGCCTTATTCGTTGTAACACTGTCATGTTTTCCTTCTCCTGGATACGGGACCGAAGCGGGCTACGCTCCATCGGTCGCG
Source organism: Flaviflexus sp. (assembly GCF_052087705.1). Lineage (NCBI taxonomy): Bacteria > Bacillati > Actinomycetota > Actinomycetes > Actinomycetales > Actinomycetaceae > Flaviflexus > Flaviflexus sp. The sequence continues at coordinate 6,492 of NZ_JBQCYC010000017.1, forward strand.
GGGCCTCGTCAGAGGCTTCTGCATCAGATTGCCGCCGACGCAGGATCACACCAGAGATCAGAAATTCCCCTGTGTAAGAAAGAAGGGTTGGTCAGTTTGAGGACAGCGATTGATCAACCGCGAGAATCATCACCCTTCTCTGTGGCTCACGGAGAATTGCGCTCTCGCACTGTGCCCAACGGAACATGAGGCGGACGAGATCCACGAGATGGGCCAGAGTACGCCGAGACGTGGCGGAATGGACACCAGCAGGACGAGACGGCTTCACACCGCGTCGGCACTCGCTAACCTTGATGTCGATGGGTTTCCCAATGAAGAAGATTCTGTGTGGTTTGATACCCACCGCGGTTCTCGTTGGCGGCATTCCCATCGGTGAGAAGCATGACAACGATCGCTTAGCGGGATCGGATTATTAGCCGGTCGTGCCGCTCCAGTACGACATAATTCCCGAGACCACGTACGCCAACCAGGGCGTGCCACATGACGTTGGCACCAATTATGAGCTCACTGCGTACGACTCGGATGGTGAAGCGAAGCAGGTGTCATTCACCTAAGACAGCGAGGATTCGACGAGCTTCCCCCAAGCTGGGGAGTACACGCTTGTTGAGGCAAGCGAACAGGTTGTAACGGGGCAGAAGGTCGATATCGAAACTGACGTCCCGCAGAGAGCCCTCGACAAGATCAAGGTCTCTCTCTAACAACTCTTTCTAGCTTGACCGGCAGCCACGGAGATATGACAGTTGGTCACCAGGAAAAAGAAGAAGCGGGTGCTCCCCGGGCGTAAGCCCAGCGAAGCACCCGCTTCATTCGGTTAGGTCAGAGGACCTCGATGTTGACTGCCTGCATGCCCTTGGGGCCGCGCTCAGCATCAAAGGAGACCTTCTGGTCCTCTTCAAGGCTACGGAAGCCGGAGCTGTTGATCGCGCTGAAGTGCGCGAACAGGTCGTCGGAGCCATCGTCGGGTGCGATGAAGCCGAAGCCCTTTTCGGAGTTGAACCATTTGACGGTGCCTGTGGCCATAACGTCATTCCTTCTCTGTTTTGGACCACGGGAGTGATCCGTGCGACCGCGACGACGGCGCCGCCGCGGAGTTTATTGGGCGCCGAGTGGCGCGAGGGTGTGTATAGGTGATGGTGAGTGTACTGCCGAACACCCCGTCGGGGTCGGTCAGAGGCGCCCCTGTTCGGAGCGAGGAATAAGAGGACCTGCTGGCTCGACTGAAAGTAATTTCAGCATTGAATCGAGCTTGTTCGCCGGGCACATGATCGGCATGCTCAACCATCGAAGTCACGAGACCTACATTGATTGAACCTGCCGCTAAAGCGGCAAAAGAAGAAATACCACACCAATCATCAAACGACCGCTCCGCAAAGAACGGTACACATACACAATGGAACCCGTCTGTCTTCTCTCCGAGTCCCAGTCGTCGTTTCCAGCGAGGAACCGACGCGCAGTGTCTTGGTGAGGTCCAGTTTCAAGAACCTACCGATGAGTGTACAGCACTGGCGTCCGATTTCTACACGCGGGGCCACGATTCAGAATGTCGGGAACGTTACCTTGCGCTCAACTGCCGAAGTTACGGCTTGGAGTTTCCATACGAGAGCAAAGCTGCCTGCCACTTCGACCAACCGCCTCCACAACGTCAATTGGAAGAACACGTAGCTCAGAACTTGTTTCGGCACCTTCCCCCACCGGCAAGCCTTTGATATACGAGAGAGGTAATTCCAGTCGTAACCATATAAGGGTAAATTCTGACGAGGGAAACGTCGCCCTCTTCTGGTGACAGCTAGTACTAAGCGGGCTACACTTTCGGAATTGTCGAGACCGGCGTGCCGGTATTCCCACGACTACGCAATTCCCTATGAAAGAAGTTCGTTATGTCGCAATCCAGTTCTCGACTGAAGAAAGGGATGGGCGGGCTACTTCTTTTCGCTTTTATCCTCGGGGACGTTCTTGGTGCAGGCGTCTATGCGCTGACTGGAACTCTGGCAGGTGAAGCTGGTGGGATCACCTGGGCACCCGTTCTTATCGCCCTGATCATGGCCCTACTGACCGCCGGGTCCTACGCAGAACTTGTGACTAAATATCCGAAGGCTGGCGGCGCCTCAGTTTTTGCTCAGCGAGCTTTCCGTCAACCGATCATTGCGTTCCTTGTTGGCTACTGCATGCTCTGTGCCGGCATTGTTTCCGTGGGTGGCCTCGCCATTGCCTTTGCCGGTGACTACCTGTCAACTCTTATGCCAGTCGTAGTGCCAATCGCCGCTCCCCTGTTCCTTCTCGTCATTGCCCTTATTAACCTTCGGGGGATCACTGAATCCGTCCGTTCCAATTTGGTCATGACGATTATCGAAGTGAGTGGCCTTGTTCTCGTCCTTGTTGCTGTGGCTCTTGCTATGGGTGACGGGCTCGGAGACACGTCCAGGCTCATCCAAGGCCCAGAAACGGGCAGGACAGCCGCCGCAGTTTTCGGTGCAGCGCTCCTGGCCTTCTATAGCTTCGTAGGATTTGAAACATCAGCCAATGTAGCTGAAGAAGTGAAAGACGTATCCCGCGTTTATCCGAAAGCACTTTTCTTTGCGGTCACGTCAGCCGGCATTGTCTACCTTCTGATCGCTATGGCCTCATCAATCATGTTGCCTGCCGACGAATTGGCGGAATCGTCAGGACCATTACTTGATGTTGTGAACGCGACGGGCATGGAGGTTCCGGGCTGGGCTTTCGCCACCATCGCTCTTGTCGCTATCGCTAACGGTGCTCTCATGACGTCGATCATGAGCTCACGCCTTGTATATGGTATGGCGGACCAAGGCATTCTTCCCAGCGTGTTCACGAAGGTTCTACCCAACCGCCGCACCCCGTGGGTGGCGATCATCGCTACCACCGGACTTTCCGCCATCTTGTCAGTGTTTGGCGAGCTCCAGCTCCTTGCCGAAACAGTGGTCCTCTTCCTGCTGTTCGTTTTCGTCTCCACGAACCTCGCGGTTCTCGTTCTCCGAAAAGACAAGGTTGATCACGACCATTTCACGATCCCATCTTCCATCCCTGTCCTTGCCCTCATCAGTTGCATCGTTCTCCTCATCCAACAGACGGCGGCGGTATGGGCACTCGGTGGGATCTTGCTTGTCGTTGGCGTGATCCTCTACTTCATTTCTCACCGGGTGAAGTCACGTGAGAAGACAGCTACGGAGCAAATACTTAAGAGCGGCCCGGACACCACAGATGGCATCTGAACCGCACTCACGTGTACACCGTTGAGAGATAAGTTCTAGGACTTAGTTTTTCTTGCGCGTGACTGTCATGAAACCGGCTGCTCCGAGAACATCGAGAAGGAGTCCTCCCGCGGCCCAGATCCAGGTGTTTGATGAGCTGGTGGGACTGCTGAAGGTTCGGTTGACTTCACGACTGGATAAATTCCAGGAAGGATAGAAGTCATGCCAAAGATCTACACAGATGAGTTCAAGCAATCAGCTATCGAGCTCATCAACGACGGGCTGACCCATAAACAGGTCTGCGCTGATCTCGGAGTCTCGGAATCTGCTCTCCGAGCTTGGGTACGCGACTCACGGTTGCGCGCGCATGGCCTCGAGCCGTCGAAGGATCACGACGAGTCACGGGCCCGAGCAATAGCGCTCAAGCTCCTTCAGCCGGGCACGCTCAGTGGCCGTCAACTCGGTGTCAGTGCCACCATGTGCCTCACGGTAGGAGATCAACCAGTTACGGAGCGTTTCCGCTCCCACACGATAAGCCTCAGCGACCTCCCTGATCGGCTTCGAGGTCGAAACCACCTCCTGACACCACTCATCCTTGAACTCCTGGCTGAAACGCCGTCGAGTAGAACCCATGATCAATCTCTCTTTCAGTAACATCCTCACCTTAAGAGGGCCTACCGTACAAAATCCCTAGGCCGCCCAGGGCGCGGCGCTGCCGGACCCCGCACTTCGTGAAACTGCAGAAGAGCATCCTCACACACCGTGCCAGGATCCTCGCCGCGATCGAGCACAACCTGTCCAACGGGCTCATCAAGTCGACCAACACCAAGATCCGCCTCCTCACCAGAATCACGTTCGGGTTCCACCCCGCCCAAGCCTTCATCGCCCTGGCCGTACTCAACCTCGGGGCCACCGCCCCACTCTCCCCGGCCGGAAATGACCCACAGATCAGTCAGGAGCACCGCAATTTCCCACATCCTCGGCCGCGACCACGACGAGATCTTCCATTTCGCACGCCACGCAACACCCGGAGCCGAGGGCGTCACCCTTCTGACCTACTTCGAGGGCGAGCGAACGCCTTCTCTGCCGATGGCGAGGGCAACCATCCACGGTATGAGCCTCGCAAATTCCAATCCAAGGAATCTCGCTCGCGCCTTCGTCGAGGGCATGTTCTGCGGACTCGTTGTGGGTCTCGATGCGCTCATCGATTCGGGCGTTCCCGTTGATAGGCTCTTCATCATCGGCAGAGTGTCCTGCAACCGCACGGTCCAGCAAGTCCTTGCACAGACCACTCCCATCCCCGTCCTCATTCCCGAGCCGGGCGAGTATGTGACCGTCGGCGCAGTCATGCAGGCAGCGGCAGCCGTGACCGGCGAGTTCCCCGACCGGCCTTCAAATATACGGAAGCTCAAAAGCGAGGCTTTCATCCGGAGATCATGGCACAGCACGTCGCAGCGAAACAGGCACTCGGCTATCCCGTTTAGATCCTGTCGAGCAATAGGTTAGGCCGGACGAGTTTCCCGAAGTAGCCTTGCCACGACGTTGTTGGTGTGGGGGTCCCCACGTAGTAGAGTGCGAATTCCTGCGCGGCGTCCAGGCGACGCTGGAACATTCCTCCATTGCAGGGCTGTTGCTCGAGTGCGGGAGGTCTGCCAACAAGCACTGGAGGAAGACAGGCCTGAAAGCTAATCGGCGAAAAGTTTCCCCACATCGACGGCTGCCCACTGCCCTTTGGGCTAATGGATCCGGTTCCGATGCACGATGGAGGGGTTGTACACCAGGAGGGCATTGAGAGTGCGGAGAGCCTGCTTCATGAGGGTTGGACGGTGGGCTCCACGCCCTGGGCCGCCAGATTACGCCTCCCAGATACGGTCGACCTGTCGCTCTACACGTCGACGGTCCACACCGCGGCAGAGCGCGGCTACCGTATTCACCAGCTCACTGCGGCTGAGCTCCACTCGATTGCCCGTCTTGATGCCATAACTGCATCAGACTTTCCGTCCGCCGGCGGCTTCTACTACACCCCGCTGAACTCCGAAGAGCCGTCAATGTCGCGTTCCTCGGTGACATCGATCATCGAGTGAATCGCATCGGTGAGTAGCGCCGAGTACTTCTCCATCTGCGCACCCTCGCCGGTCGCGGCATTGAACACGCCGACGACTTCGGTGACCGGCTCTTCGTAGGGTCGGCAGCCGACGCGCAGCAGGTCGAGGAGGTGCTTGGCTTCGGTGTGATTCGCGATGACCTCGCCCTGGTCGTCGAGGTAGACGAGGTAGTACGGGTGGAGGCGGTTGCCTCGGTTGATGTGTTCGTCTGCGGTGAGGTTTCGCAGGGCGAAGATGACGCCGGGCGTGGCCGAACGACGTGGATGTCGAGTGGAGGCTCGGTTCGTACATTCAGCGCGGCAATCGCGCCTGGAGTCAGGAGTTGACGGCGGCCCGTCAGCGGTCGGGGTCACTTTTCCAGGAGGCAGTGGGACCTGCGTCGAATGTCTCGTGAACCGTCTTGAGTTTATCGCTGCTGTGTTGTGAGTGTGAGAGAGAGTATTTATATCTCGTCGCGTTTCTGAGGAAGCTAGATAACGTGTGACCTGCTTGGCTTTGAACCTTTTTGATGAGTACGCGTATCTGACCGAGGCTTGTGTGAAGATCGGTGGGCAGCTCGGGATCGGTAAAGAGTCCTTACACCGGTGGGTACGCGACACCCAGATCGATGACAGATAACGCGTTGGCACCCCGGGCAAGGTTATCGAGGAGAATAGGTGCTTACGTAAAGAGATCCGGGAGCTGGAAGAGACCAACAGTATTTTGTGGGACGCAGCGGTTTTCTTCGTGGGAAAAGTCGGCCCCGATCGGAGCCTCTCAGGCTTCCATGCCAACGCCCCCACCTGGGCCGAAAGGCAAAGAAATGGGAGAGGTTCGCGCCGGACAAAGAGTGGCAACTTTTGACGAGGGTTGAACCTCTCCTAGCGGGGTGGCTAACGGGGCTTGAACCCGCGACCTCCTGGACCACAACCAGGCGCTCTACCGACTGAGCTATAGCCACCATGGCGCCGTGCGCCGATTCTTAACTATACCGAAGCCTTCAGATCTTTCCGAATTCTGGCGGTGTGAGGTAGCCGTCAGTCGCACTGAGAATCTAGTGTTCCAGCGATTTCTTCAAAAGTTGCGTATGCGGCTTCATCATCAAAGTGCTGTGCGACGTTCCCTGAGGCGTCCGCGAGGTCCCGGATGGTAGTCGCAAGATCATGGTCGGTTGCTAGTACGGATGCTTCGGCGAGGGTGAACTCCCACTGCGTGGCAGTATTCGCCTGCTCGTCGGTTAACATGCCGATTCCGCGATATTCCCGGACCTGGGAGACGACCTCGTCGGCCTGCGCGCAGGCTTCAGCGTCTCCTCCGGTCTCGGATGAACTACATGCGGCTAGAGAGCCGACTGCAAGGAGCCAGATGAGGCGTTTCACCAGAATGCTCGGACCGCTATCGCGTCGGCGAACTTCTCAAGGTTGGATTCGTCGGCGCTGAGGTACAGCGAGCCATCGATGAGTGAGATCTCCATGACGTAGAACTCTTCCTCATCGTTCGGACCGCCGCGGACGATGTCGACGCGATTGAAGAGGAGCTGCTCGTCGCGCCCGGAGGTGTCCTTGATATAGCTGTGGAGGGCCTTGCGGATGCGCTCGCCCCAGCGCCACTCGTCCTCGGTTGCCTGCTTTGAGTGCGCGATCTCTTCCTGGACGGTGTTGCCACCGCGGAAACGGGGGTGGAGCATGGGCTCCTTCTTCACCATGTAGGACGGAAGCCCGTTCAGGTAGATCAGGGAGATCTCACCAGAGTGGTCAACTTCCTGGTGGTAGCGCTGAACCATAACGGTGCGACCCTTTTCCAGGTGGTGGATTGCATCGCTGATGGCATTCATGCGGGAGGTGCCGTCAGTCGACGTGTAACGTCCGGTGCCGCGTCCTCCGGAGGAGATAGCCGGCTTGATGACGAAGTCACCGTAGGCCGGCATACGGGTGTGCACCTGATGCCGGGACAGGTTCTGGGACGGCTCGAGCCACATCGTGTCGATGGTCGGCATGCCGCGCTTGGCAAGTTCCTTTAGGTAATGCTTGTCAGTATTCCACTCGATGACCGAGGCCGGGTTCAGTAGCCGCGGGACCGACTTCGCCCACTCGATGAATTCGAGACGGTTCGGTGCGTAGTCGCGGACGGAGCGCACAACAACGGTGCCGGCGTTCGACCAGTCAACGGACGGATCGTTCCAGACGGCAATGCGTGGTTCGATTCCCCGCTCGCGAAGAGCGTCGGGGAGCCCAGCTTCATCGCTGTCGAGCTCCGGGAATGCTGCGGCGGTTACGAGAGTCACTATCGGATCAGACACGCTTCCCACGGTACCCGAAATCGCCTGGCAATGACCGCCCATATTGCCTTTCGCACCTCCATCCCGCGAAGATCACACGAGCGGGTGAAAACCCATAGATCTCCACCCGCTCATGTGACATAAATGTATGCGATTATCAGCCGTTACTTGCAGTTAGCTAGCTAAACAAACCTCACGTGGCCATCGAAAGAAATGGCGATTAGCCCTCGAGTGCGCTCAAGCGCTCAACCGGGACAATCTCCTCGGCCTGGACGCGGATCGCGGATGCTTCACCGTCGGTCGTCGTCTGCTGAGCTGCGAGGATCGCATCGGCCTGCTTGGCCCAGTTCGCAACCTCCCGTTCGGTCGTGGCCTGGTCCCAGCCGAGCTCGGTGGCCATGATCTCAGCGATCTCGGGGGCCGCCGCCTTACCGCGGTCAAGCTGCTCGAAGTCAAGGCGGATGCGGTGCAGAAGCACGTCCTCCAGGTGAAGTGCACCCTCGTTGCGAACAGCGAAGACAGCCTCCGCGCGGAGGTAGTCTGCGGCGTGCTCAAGCGGAAGGGCGAGGGTCTCGTCCTCGTCAAGAAGGGCAAGAACGTCTGCGGTCTCGGAGCCGTAGCGGGAGAACAGGTGCTTCACCTGGGTCTCCGTGAGCTCGTAGCGAGATGACAGGAGCGGCAGGGTCCTGCGGGCGGCTTCGAGGCCGGGGGCGCCGACGAGCGGGGTCGTGGCTGTGACCGAAGGATTGGACTTGGCCTTGCCCCCGAGCACGTGGTCGACGGCGTCCTCCGCCATCTGCCTATACGTCGTGAGCTTGCCGCCAGCGATGACGGTCAGGCCGGGCTGCGGCGAGGTCACCGTGTGCTCGCGGGAAACCTTCGTCGACTCTCCCTCACCCTTCGTGCCGGGCTGAAGGAGCGGACGCAGGCCCGCATAGGAACCGATGATGTCGTCCGTGGTGATCTTGTCGGAGAGAACCGAGTTTGCCTGCTCAAGGACGTAATCAATGTCGGCGGCGGTAGCGACGGGGGCGTCGCGTTGCTCGTGCCACTTCGTGTCAGTGGTGCCGATCACCCAGTAGCGGTCCCAGGGGATGATGAAAAGTACGGACTTTTCGGTGCGGAGGAAGACACCGGTCTTGCCCTGGATCTTTTCCTTGGGAACGAGAATATGAATGCCCTTGGAGGCAAGAACCTTGAGGCCGCCGCCGGATCCGCCGAGCGACTCGGTCTCTTCGGTCCACACACCGGTGGCACCAATGACGTGCTTGGCCCGGACGGTGACCTCTTCGCCGGTCTCGAGATCCTTGAGGATCGCACCGACAACGGTCTTGCCCTCGGTGATGAACTCCGTTGCTTGGGTGCGGGAGGCCGCGTGAGCACCGAAGCCCTGGGCGGTACGAATCAGGTCAATGACCAGGCGAGCATCGTCAACGCGTGCGTCATAGAAGCGAATACCACCGATGAGGGTGTTTGGGTCAAGGCTCGGGACGAGCTCGAGAGCGCCCTTGTGGCTGTAGTGCTTCTGTACGGGAACGGCCCTACCGGCACCGGCGAGTGCCAGGCCGTCGTACATGCCGACACCGATAGCCGAGTAGGCGCGCTCGATAACGCGTTGCTTCAGCGGCCACAGGAAGGGCTGGGCCGAAACCAGGTGCGGGGCCGTTGTCTTCAGCAAAGTACCACGTTCACGTAGCGCCTCGGCTACGAGGGCAAAGTCGAGCTGATAGAGGTAGCGGAGACCGCCGTGAACAAGCTTCGACGACCACTGCGACGTACCGGAAGCCCAGTCCCTCATCTCGACCACACCGGTACGCAATCCGCGCGTTGCCGCATCGAGTGCAATGCCCGCTCCGGTGACGCCACCCCCAACAACGAGGATGTCGAGCTCCTGCTCGGCCATGTTCCTAAGCGCCTGCATGCGCGATTCACGGGTCAATGCGGTCTGTGTGGTGTTCACGTATGTTCCTCCCGATAACGAGCGCCTCTACTCACGGCGCCCATGCCTTTTGTCCCAGATTGCTCCCTTTTGAACGTTTGGTCAAGTGGCGTGAACGGACGTGCATATTTAAACAACATTTGTGTCACATAATTCAATGGTTCTGGAACACCTCGAGCTGATTTAGATGATTCCACGGCACCGAGGCGGGTCCACCTCGGTGCCGCATTCTTCCCTTAACTCATTTGGCGAATGGACTGCCCCGTCTCCGGCAGGGTGCGCGCACTCTCCCTGCCCCTACTTCCTCTCGGCCCGCAGGCGCGCGGCACTTGCCTCGGGGGCGAGGTCGAGACGTCGCAGCAGCTGTGCGTTGAGCGCGACAACAATTGTCGAGGCCGACATGAGCAATGCGCCCACGCTCATCGGCAACACGAAGCCAAAAGGTGCGAGAACACCGGCGGCCAACGGCACGGAAACAAGGTTATATCCGGCAGCCCACCACAGGTTCTGCTTCATCTTGCGGTAGCTCGCACGGGAGACCTCGATGACCGACAGGACGGAGCGTGGGTCGGAGCTCGCAAGAATAACTCCCGCCGAGCCAATGGCAACATCGGTGCCAGCACCGATTGCGATCCCAACATCAGCTTGAGCCAGTGCGGGAGCATCGTTCACGCCGTCGCCCACCATTGCCACCTTGCGGCCTTCGTTTTGAAGCTCGGAGACCTTGGCGGCCTTATCTTCGGGCCGCACACCGGCGAAGACGCGGTCGATACTAAGATCGGCGGCAACCGTGTCGGCCACGGCCTGAGCATCACCGGTAATCATGACAACCTCGACGCCGATCGCGTGGAGTGCATCGACCGTTTCGCGCGACTCGGCCCGAACCTCATCGGCCAAACGCAACCCGCCAATCACCTCACCGTCGGCAAGCACATGCAAAATCGTGGCACCTTCATCGTGCCAGGGTTCGACAGCAGGATGCTCGTCGAGTCCATTCTGCTCCAGCAGGTAGGGACCACCCACCTCGATCACCGTACCGTCGGCCGTGGCCTTCACACCCACGGCCGGAGCCGAGGAGAAGTCCGTCGAGGACGGCACGTCCAATTCTCGAGCCTTGGCGGCACCAACGATTGCCCTCGCCAGCGGGTGCTCACTGCCGCTTTCAGCAGCGGCCGCGAGCGCCAGCACCTCATCGGCAGAGCGATCGCCGACAGGTTCGATGCCGGTAACGGTCGGCTCACCCTTGGTGAGAGTACCGGTCTTGTCGAACAGGACCGTGTCCACGCCCCGCATAGACTCGAGTGCCAGGCGATCCTTGATAAGGACGCCGCCGCGGGCGGCACGCTCGGTAGCGATAGAAACTACCAGTGGGATTGCGAGGCCGAGTGCGTGGGGGCAGGCAATCACGAGCACGGTGATAGCACGAACAACAGCATCATCCGGTCGACCCATAAGCGCCCAGACGATCGCGGTGACAATGGCGGCACCAAGCGCAAACCAGAACAACCATCCCGCAGCACGGTCCGCAAGCCGTTGCGCACGTGAAGACGAATTCTGAGCATCCGATACGAGCTTCTGGATCCCTGCCAGGGCAGTATCGTCACCGATTGCAGTGACTTCAACGCGAAGGCCGGAATCGGTTGCAACCGTACCGGCCACAACGTCATCGCCTTCTTCGCGGCGGACGCTCTTCGATTCTCCCGTCACCATGGATTCGTCCATGCTGGCACTGCCGTCAACGATCCGACCATCGGCCGCAACTACGGAGCCGGGGCGCACCACAACAATATCGCCAACGGCGAGATCCGAAGGAGACACCTTCACGACGTCATTACCTTCGACACGCTCCGCCTCATCCGGTAACAGTGCCGCCAACGAATCCAAGGCGGACGTGGTCTGAGCCAGCGATCGCATCTCGATCCAGTGACCGAGAAGCATGATGACAACCAGCAGTGCAAGCTCCCACCAGAAGTTCAGCTGGTCATCTAGCAACCCAAGGGTGGATCCCCAGGAGGCAATAAAAGCGGTGGTGATGGCGAGCCCAATGAGGAGCATCATTCCCGGCTGACGGGACCGGATCTCGGAAATCGCGCCGGTAATGAAGGGCCAGCCACCCCAGAAGTAAAGAACGGTGCCGAGCACGGGCGAGATCCAGCGCACCCACTCCGCATCCGGCAAATCATAGCCAACAATGTCGGCAAATGCTCCGTTAAAGAACACGACGGGAATGGCAAACACCAGCATGATCCAGAACAACCGCCTGAACTGTCCCACGTGATCGCCGTGACCGCCGTGACCGCCGTGACCAGCATGCTGGTCATGGCCGTCGTGGTCCGCATGACCAGCATGCCCATCGTGGCTCACATGCTTTCCGT
>NZ_JBQCYC010000017.1:18476-26929 GCF_052087705.1 Flaviflexus sp.
GCTCACATGCTTTCCGTGGCTCACATGCTTTCCGGGGCTCACGTGGCCAGAGTGACCCTCGTGCGGCTCGTGGCCGCTCACCTCGTGGTGATGACCGGCATGTTTTCCGTGATCTTCGTGCTTGTCCATACCTCTAAACTATACCCCTAGGGGGTATCTGGCAATGAATGGTTTGACTCAGTTCCCCGGTGGCGAAATCAGGACCCCAGGCACTACGCCACGGACATCCTCCACCGCCCGCAGAAACAACGCAGGCTCTTAATCAGTAGGTTAAGGGCAAGCTAAACCTGTCGGCATTGAGACCCTCGGAGATTGAATTTAGCCGCGTGGACGCACCGACTATTGTGGACTACTCATTTGGGATCGGAACAACGCTGTTAACGAGGATGCCCGGATCAAAGCAGGAGGGACCCGGCTAGGGATAAAGCAGGGACAGATCATTGGCGGCAGGTGCGCAACAAGACGCCCCGAGTCTTTCACTGGCGTCGGCCTTATCCCGGCCTCATACCAATTCTTCCGTGGGAAACGAAAAATCCTGGCCGAAGCCAGGATTTCTCTCTTTGTACACCGCCAGGGACTCGAACCCTGAACCCACTGATTAAGAGTCAGTTGCTCTACCATTGAGCTAGCGGTGCGCGCAAGAAATAACAATACTCTGGCGGTGCTATCCAGTTCAAACTGGTTGGCCCGTTTTTTGCTGTGAAGTCCTGCACAGAAGCCCATGACCGGTTTTGGTTCCGGTTCATATGGCATTTCTATCCCGACTCATGTGGCAGTCTGATGGGGTGACTGCTTCGCCTGCCCCGCTCAATGACGCCCTGGATGAACTTGCCGACCGCTTTGGAGAGAATCCTCCGGCGGATGATGTCTACGACGCCTTCCATGCCTGGGTCGAATCAACGGGCAAGGATCTCTATCCGCACCAGGACGAGGCGCTTATGGCGGCGCTGGATGGGGATCACCTCATTGTTTCCACCCCCACGGGCTCCGGCAAATCAATGATTGCGATGGCAGCGTTGTTTGTTGCCCTGTCGGAGGGTCGCAGCGGTTACTACACCGCTCCCCTTAAAGCCCTGGTCTCGGAGAAGTTCTTTGACCTTATCGGACTATTCGGAGCCGCGAACGTCGGCATGGTGACGGGCGATTCCACAATCAACGCTGATGCGCCAATCATTTGTTGCACGGCGGAGATCCTTGCAAACGTCGCTCTGCGGGAGGGCAAGGGCGCCGATGCTGGCGTCGTGATCTCCGACGAGTTCCATTTCTTCTCCGAGCCGGACCGCGGATGGGCATGGCAGGTCCCACTTCTCGAGCTCACAAACACCCAGCACATTCTCCTGTCGGCAACCCTGGGCGACACCTCGCACTTCGTTGAAGATCTTGAGAAACGGACGGACCGTCAGGTGTCGATCATCGACAACGCAGAACGTCCGGTTCCGCTCAGCTATAACTATTCCCTGGAGACGGTGTCCGAGACGATCAAGGAACTCGTTTCCACACACCGCTCCCCCGTCTATATCGTCCACTTCTCTCAGCTTGCCGCGGTCTCCGCAGCAACCGAGCTTCAGTCGGTTGCCCTATCGACGAAGGAACAGAAGACAGAGATTGCCGAGGAGATCGGGGACTTCCGGTTCGGCCCGGGTTTCGGCGCCGTCCTGTCCAAATTGCTCCGAGCGGGAATCGGTGTACACCACGCCGGTATGCTCCCCCGCTATCGCCGCCTCGTAGAAAGGCTTGCCCAGCAGGGCCTTCTGAGAGTTATCTGCGGAACCGACACCCTCGGAGTTGGCATCAACGTTCCAATCCGAACGGTATTGCTCACGAGCCTTGCGAAGTTCGACGGTGAGAAGCAGCGCCAGCTCACGGCACGCGAGTTCCACCAGATCGCAGGCCGAGCGGGCCGGGCTGGCTTTGATACCACCGGCGAGGTTGTTGTCCAAGCACCCGAGCATGAGATTGAGAACGCCAAGGCGGAAGCAAAGGCCGCGGAACGGAAGAAGAAGTTCCAGAAGAAGAAGCCCCCGGAGGGGCAGGTCAACTGGACCCGGTCCACCTTTGAACGCCTTATCTCTGCCGCTCCCGAGACTCTCGAGTCCCGCATGCAGATCACGCACGCGATGATGCTCCAGATCCTGGCAAGGGCCGGAGACCCGGTAAAAACCGTCTACCGGCTTCTTACAGACAACTACGAGCCGAGAAGAGCATCCAACCCTCTGCTGCGCCGGGCCATCGATATCTACGTTTCCTTGCGCGCCGCCGGCGTTATCGTTCACCACGACCGGGACTGGCGAGAAGCCAACCCTGATAAGCCCGCCATTGAGCTGGCTCGGGAGGTCCCGGACGACTTTGCGCTAAATGCCCCGCTCTCCCCGTTTGCTCTCGCGGCACTCGAATTGCTGGACATGGAGTCACCCACGTACGCACTTGATGCCGTATCGATCATCGAATCGGTGCAGGAAGACCCCCGACCAATACTCGTTGCCCAACGGCGCCACGAGCGGGACGTGGCCATGGCTTCCATGAAGGCCGAGGGGCTGGAATACAACGAGCGGATGGCGAGACTCGATGAGATCACGTGGCCTCGCCCGCTGGCCGACCTTCTCGACCCCGCTCTCGAAACCTATCGTCAAACGAATCCGTGGGTTTCCGACTTTGAGCTCTCCCCGAAGTCCGTTGTGCGCGACATGATCGAACACTCGATGACGTTCTCCGAACTCATTTCGAAAAACGACGCCGCCCGCAGCGAGGGCGTTGTCCTGCGGTACCTGACCGACACGTACAAGGCTCTGCGTCAGATTATCCCGGAGGATGCGCTAACGGATGACCTGCAAGACATCATCGACTGGCTGGGCGAACTCGTTCGTTCGGTCGACTCCTCTCTCATTGCCGAATGGGAGGCGCTTGCCGACGGCATGATCGACGATGCCGAAATCATGGCGCACACCAAGATTCCGCAGGGCGGCACGGAACGTGCCTTCGGGGCACGCGAAGACGGCACCGTCCCGATCACCGCCAACCTCCATGCCTTCCGTACGATCGTGCGGAACTGGATGTGGCGCTTCGTTGAGGCGGCCGCCGATGAAGACATCGACAAGCTGGAGTCCCTCTCCCTCCCGGCCACGGTGGCGCCGGCCGAGAAGATCGACGGCGATACGTGGGATAAGTTCCTGGACGACTACTACGCCGATCACGAGTGGCTGGGAACCGATACCGGCTCCCGCTCTGCAAGCTTCCTGCGGTTCAACGAATCCCCCGAGGTAGCCGACTTTGTTGACGCCGGCCTCAGCGAGGACGCGGCGCAAGAGGCTGGCGCAAAGAAGATGTGGATCGTTCACCAGGTGATTGACGATGGTGAGGAGTCGCGTGACACGGAGTTCGTTGCCATCGTTGATCTTGACGAAAGCACCGCCGCAGATCGCCTGATCGCTTCTCTCGTTAGAATAGGAGACGTTGTCTAGAAGGAGAGCAATGATCAGCGAGCGTTACCAACAACTCACGGCAGAGGTTAACGAAGCCTCGGCGGGCGGGGACGTTCGTGTCCTGCTTGCGGCGAAGCATCAGCCAGCTGAGAAGATCATGGAAGCGCTCCAAGCGGGCGCAACACTGCTTGGCCACAACATCATCCAGCAGCTCACCGCCACCGAAGAGGCCCTCGCAGAGCTTGGGGCACCGGAGCATGAAACCCACGTGATCGGGCACGTCCAGTCCAACAAGGCACGGGCAGCCCTGCGGCACGCTCACACAATCGAGACAGTCGACTCCGCCAAGACCGTCCGCCGCCTCTCAACGGTGAGCGATGATCTCGGCGTCGACCGGAACGTGTTTATTCAGGTGAACTCGGCGGGTGCGGAACCCCAGTTCGGAATCGACCCAGAGGATGCCAAAGAACTCGCCGACCTGATTCGCTCGCTCCCCCGCCTCACCTTGACGGGCCTCATGACAATCGGAGCCAATACGGACAACGAGACACAGATCCACACGTCATTCGCGCTCACCCGTGAACTGTCCGAGTCCCTGCGGGCCGATGGTCACGACTCCTGTACGGAGCTGTCCATGGGAATGAGTGGAGATTGGCGGATTGCGGTCGACGAGGGCTCCACCATCATTCGCGTTGGCCGTCAGGTCTTCGGGGAACGGGACAAGGCGTAAGGAAACTGGGAAGACGGAAGTGGGGAAGAAACACTGATGCTTCTTCCCCACCGACTTCCCTATTCTCTGGCCTCGAGCTTTGCGTTACTCTCCAGAGGTGTTTGCTCGAGAGGCGCTCACTACAGTGGCGCCACCCCAGCCTTAAATAGGCCGTAGATGTAGCCATCGGTGAGGGCTTCCCAGGAGGCCTCGACAACGTCCTTGCCGACACCGACCGTTGCCCAGACCCCGGCAGGTGAGGCCATGGACACGATGACTCGGGTGGTTGCCCGGGTGGCTGCGGAGCCGTCGAGGATACGGACCTTGAAGTCCGTGAGCTCGCAACTGTCCAGTTCCGGATAAACCGGGACAAGGGCAGAGCGCAACGCGTGGTCGAGAGCGTCAACCGGTCCGACTCCTTCACCGACCGTCAGGGAGCGCCCCATGCCGGTGGAGAGTTTGACGACCGCTTCGGCCCCGTTGGACCTGTCGATGCTTCCAGAGAGGTGGGTTGTCCACGACTCAATATCAAAGTAGGACAGGCGTGAGCCATCAATGATTTCGCGAATCAGCAGTTCAACGGACGCATCCGTCGCGTCGTACGTGTAGCCCTGGGCTTCGGCGGCCTTGATGCGGGAGGTAACTTCGGCCAGAACATCGGGCCTGTTCGACAGGTCAAGTCCAACCTCACGGGCCTTGAGCTCTATCGAGGCCCGTCCCGCCATATCCGACACGATCATTCTCATGTCATTACCGACAAGTGCGGGATCGATGTGCTGGTAAAGGTCCGCGTCCACGCGGATCGCGGATGCGTGGAGCCCCGCCTTGTGGGCGAAGGCCGAGATTCCCGTGTAGGGCTGACGACCGTAGGGGGCAATGTTGACGAGTTCGGCAACCGCATGAGAGACACGGGTCTGCTCGGCAAGTTGCTCGGCCGTGACAACGTCCTTACCCATTTTGAGCTGAAGATTGGCAACAGCCGTCAGAATGTTGGCATTGCCGGTGCGCTCGCCGTAGCCATTGACTGTGCCCTGGATATGGGAGGCGCCAGCCGTGACCGCAACGAGCGTGTTCGCCACCGCCATCTCGCCGTCGTTGTGGGCATGAATGCCGAGGCGCGGCTCGAGGCCTTCTTCCGCAAGGCGTGCCTTCAGTTCGCTCACGAGGGTCAGGATCTGGTGCGGCAGTGCCCCACCGTTCGTGTCGCATGGAATGATGGTCGAGGCGCCTGCCTTCGCGGCCGCGACTGCAACGGAGAATGTATAGTCCCCGTTGTCAGCCGCTCCGTCGAAGAAGTGTTCCAGGTCGACCATGACCTCACGGCCCTGGGCGGTCAGGTACTCGACGGTGTCGGTGACCATCGCAAGGTTTTCTTCTTCCGTGGTGCGTAGCGCGAGCTCCACGTGCCGAGCATCCGACTTGGCGACAAGCGTGATGATCGGGGCGCCCGAATCGAGAAGAGCCGCAACCTGCGGATCATCCTGGACGGCCACGTGCGCTTTTCTCGTTGCACCGAAGGCAGCAAGCTTCGCGCTCGTCAGCGGGTTCGAGTCTTTGAGTACGGCGAAGAACTCGGTGTCCCGCGGGATCGCCCCCGGCCATCCGCCTTCGATGATGTCGGCGCCGTAGGACTCGAGGAGCGGCAGGAGAGTCACCTTGTCGGCAACCGACAGGTTCATGCCCTCCTGCTGCGCCCCATCCCGTAGCGTCGTGTCGTATACGACGAGGTTGTCGCTCATGCTGACAGCTGGTAGGTCCAGTTGTATGGATCCGGTGCGTGGCCGAGCTGAATCGACGTCACCTGGTCGTATATCGACTTGGTGACATCCCCGCCGGTCACGGATACATCGAAGCCCTCGCCCGCGATCCTGCCGATCGGTGTCACGACTGCGGCGGTGCCGCAAGCAAAGACCTCGGCGACCTTGCCGGACTCGATGTCGGCAATAAGGGACTGAAGCGGGATCGTTTCTTCCCGGACAACGGTTCCGCGGTCGCGCAGGATCTGAAGGATCGCACCGCGGGTGCCACCCTCGAGGATGTTCCCTGTAAGAACCGGGGTGGAGACCGAGCCGTCCTCGTAGACGACGAAGACGTTCATGCCGCCCAGTTCATCGACGTTCGTGTTCGTCGCAGCATCGAGGAAGCAGACTTCGTCGAAGCCCTCCTCGTGGGCCGCGAGCTTCGGAACGAGCGACGACGCATAGTTGCCGCCGCACTTTGCTGCCCCGGTTCCACCCGGGCCCGCCCGGTGGTAGTCCGGGGACACCCAGACGGAAATCGGCTGGAAGCCGTTCACGAAGTACGGTCCCGAGGGGGATGCGATGCAGAGGTAGTCGAGCCGGCGAGCAGAACGCACTCCAAGGAAGGGCTCGGTAGCAATGATAAACGGGCGCAGGTAAAGCGAGGACCCGGGAACCGAAGGAACCCAGTCAGCATCCGCACGGACCAGGCCAACGATTGAGGCAAGGAAATCCTCGACGGGAAGCTCCGGGATCGCCAGGCGACGGGCCGAGGCGTTGAGCCGTGCCGCGTTGTAGCCGGGCCTAAACGACCAAATCGAACCGTCATCATGACGGTATGCCTTGAGGCCCTCAAAGATCTCCTGGCCATAGTGGAAGACCGCGGCCGCAGGGTCGAGCGTGAGGGGGCCGTAGGGCTCGATAACCTTCGAGTGCCAACCCTTGCCCTCGTCGTAGACCGCGTGAGCCATGTGGTCCGTGTAGTCCACGCCAAAGCTCAGCCGGTTGAAGATCGCTTCCCGCTGTTCACGGGTCGCCGGATGCTTCTTCGGGTGCAGGTCCCAGGCGCCAG
Organism: Flaviflexus sp.; assembly: GCF_052087705.1. Lineage (NCBI taxonomy): Bacteria > Bacillati > Actinomycetota > Actinomycetes > Actinomycetales > Actinomycetaceae > Flaviflexus > Flaviflexus sp. The sequence goes on from NZ_JBQCYC010000017.1 coordinate 25,416, forward strand.
CAACCTCATCGGCGGTCGGTAGCGGCAGGGCGGCGGCCTGCTCTAGTTCAGAAATAGTTTCTGTCATGTTCTGGCCTTCCTAAATCCGTGCGACGACAGCATCGCCGATCTCGCTCGTGGTGCGGACAAGAGGCGTGCCCGCCTCGGCAGCATCCGCCCTCTCCTCCATGTCAGCATCGACGGCGACCCGGATCTTCTTTGCCTCGTCAACAAGGCCCAGGTGCTCAAGCATGAGAGCGACGGACGAGATCGTGGCGATCGGATCGGCCTTCTGCTGACCGGCAATGTCGGGAGCGGAGCCGTGGACGGGCTCGAACATCGAGGGGAAAGCGCCGTCGGGATTGACGTTGCCCGAGGCAGCCAGGCCGATACCGCCGGTGATAGCGCCCGCCTCATCGGTGAGAATGTCTCCAAACAGGTTGTCGGTGACGATGACGTCAAAGCGAGCCGGATCGGTAACGAGGAAGATCGTTGCGGCGTCGACGTGCAGGTAGTCCGTCATAACGTCCGGGAATTCCTGGCCAACACGCTCAACGGTGCGCCGCCAGAGATGCCCGGCATTCACGAGAACGTTGTGCTTGTGGACGAGGGTGAGGCGGTTGTCGCGCTGAGTCGCAAGGCCGAAGGCGTAGCGGACGACGCGCTCGACACCGTAGGCGGTGTTGATCGAGACCTCGGTCGCGATCTCGTGCGGGGTGTCCTGGCGGACCACGCCGCCGTTGCCTGCGTAGAGGCCCTCGGTGCCCTCCCGGACGACGACGAAGTCGATGTCGCCGGGATTGGCAAGCGGCGTGGGGACGCCGCGGTAGTACTTGGAGGGGCGAAGGTTCACGTAGTGATCAAGAGCGAACCGCAGCTTGAGAAGGAGGCCGCGCTCAAGGATTCCCGAGGGAAGCGACGGGTCACCAACGGCGCCAAGAAGAATCGCGTCGTGGGTGGAAATCTGCTCGAACTCATCATCGGGCAGGACCTCGCCCGTGCGGTGCCAGCGGTCGGCACCCAGATCGAAGACAGTTTCTTCGACGGTGACGCCCGAATCGCGCAGTGCCGCATTCATGGCCTTGAGGCCCTCGGCAACGACTTCGGGGCCAATCCCGTCTCCCGGAATTACAGCAAGCTTAATCGTTCGGCTCATGTCCTCATCCTAGCTCTTGGTCCACATTCTGAAATGCCAATTTCACCATTCGGGAGCGCGTGTGGAACCCGCCCCCGTTAAGAATTAAGTAGATTCCCGGTGTTCCATCTTCCGGGCACCCATCTCAGTCTCGCGTCTTCATCGGCGCCGAGACAGTCCTGCCACGAGTGGCCAGCAACTGCAATATCGGTGCCGGCTATCCCCTGCAAAAGCCGTGCCGCCGCCGCGAAAGCCGTGCCGCCGTTGCGGTTGTCATCCCTTGTAGGGAGCTCTGCCCCGTGGGTCGCTGTGCGCTTTGGGTCAATCCCCGCGCGCTGTTCGGTCATTTGAGCTTTAACTGCGAGACGTTCTTAGCGGTGGGACGTTTCTAGCGGTGGGA
>NZ_JBQCYC010000017.1:27029-37936 GCF_052087705.1 Flaviflexus sp.
CGGGGTACCCCATGTCAACTACCTGGCTGCGTGGCCGTCTTCGTAGTCCTCGTCAACGGACTTCCACGAGAACATCTTGCGGAGTTCGACGCCGACCTTCTCAATTTCATGGTCTTCGCCGCGCTTGCGGAGTTCCTGGAACTCCGGTCCGCCCTTGTCCTGGTCGGAGATGAAGCGTTCGGCGAATGCGCCGGACTGCACGTCCGCGAGGACTTCCTTCATGTTCTCCTTGACGTTCGGGGAGATCACTCGGGGGCCGGACACGTAGTCGCCATACTCTGCCGTGTCGGAAATCGACCAGCGCTGCTTCGTGAGGCCACCTTCGTTGATGAGGTCAACGATGAGCTTGAGCTCGTGGAGAACCTCGAAGTAGGCGATCTCGGGCTGGTAGCCAGCTTCGGTCAGGGTCTCGAAGCCGTACTGGATGAGTTGCGAAACGCCGCCGCAGAGGACTGCCTGCTCGCCGAAGAGATCCGTTTCGGTCTCTTCCGTGAAGGTCGTCTTGATAACGCCGGCGCGGGTTCCGCCGATCGCCTTCGCGTACGAGAGTGCAAGGTCCCAGGCCTGGCCAGAAGCATCCTGTTCGATGGCGACGATGTCCGGGACACCGCGTCCTTCGGCGTACTGGCGGCGGACCGTGTGGCCCGGGCCCTTCGGGGCAACCATGCAGACGTCGTGATCGGCGGACGGCTTGATGTAGCCGTAGCGGATGTTGAAGCCGTGGGCGAAGAAGAGTGCTGCGCCTTCCTTGAGGTTCGGCTCGATCTGCTCCGAGTAGATGGTGCGCTGGTGCTGGTCCGGTGCGAGGATCATGACCACGTCGGCGTCCTTCACAGCGTCCTCGATCGAGGCAACTGCCAGGCCCTGCTCCTGTGCCTTAGCAACGGAGGATGAGCCTTCGCGGAGGCCAACAACGACCTCGACGCCCGAATCGCGGAGGTTCAGCGCGTGGGCGTGTCCCTGCGAGCCGTAGCCGATAACGGCGACCTTCTTCGACTGGATGAGCGACAGGTCGGCATCATCGTCATAGTAAATATCTGCCACAGTGATTCTCCTTGTGTTATCAGGCGCGGCGGAGTGCACGTTCTGCACTCACTCGTTCGGATAGGGAGCGCGAGCCGCGAGATATCGCGACAGCGCCCGATTGGACAATTTCTTTAATTCCGTAGGGAGCAAGCGCTGTCAGGAGCGCCTGCACCTTCCCCGCGGAGCCCGTTGCCTCGATCGTCACCGTATCAGTGACGACGTCAACAACGTGGGCACGGAAGAGTTCAACAAGTTGGAGGACAGCGGTCCGTGTCTCGTCGGTTGCGGAGACCTTGACGAGCAGGAGTTCGCGCTGCACCGAAGTGTCAGCCTCCAGGGCAACGATCTTGATGACGTTAACGAGCTTGTTCAGCTGCTTCGTCACCTGTTCCAGCGGAGCCTCGGCCGCGTCAACAACGAGCGTGATCCGCGAAATCTCGGGATCCTCGGTCGGGCCAACCGCCACCGAGTGGATGTTGAACGCGCGGCGCGCGAACAGTGCGGTGACTCGGGTGAGCACGCCAGGCTTGTTCTCGACGAGGACGGAAAGGGTGTGTCGGGTATTCATTGTTCCTTCTATTCTTCGTCGTCCCAGTTCGGGGCAAGATCGCGGGCGTACTGGATTTCATCGTTCGAGACACCTGCGGCCACCATTGGCCACACCATGGCATCTGCGGAGACCTGGAAGTCGATAACGACCGGGCGGTCGTTGATTTCCATGGCCTGACGGATCGTGTCAGCAACATCCTCGGGCTTGTCGCAACGCAGACCCACGCAGCCGTAAGCGTCTGCAAGCTTCACGAAGTCCGGAACGTTCCTCGTGCCGCTACCCGTGTCGAGATCCGTGTTCGAGTAGCGAGCATTGTAGAACAGCGTCTGCCACTGACGGACCATGCCGAGCGAGGAGTTGTTGATGATTGCGACCTTGATCGGGATGTCGTTGATAACGCAGGTGGCGAGCTCCTGATTTGTCATCTGGAAACAGCCGTCGCCGTCGATCGCCCACACCGCCTTATCGGGTGCGGCAACCTTGGCTCCCATAGCAGCGGGGATGGCGAGACCCATCGTGCCCGCACCGCCCGAGTTGATCCACGTACGCGGATTCTCGAACTTCAGGAACTGGGATGCCCACATCTGGTGCTGACCAACGCCGGCAACGTAGATGGCGTCGGGGCCAACAATCTCGGCAAGCTGCTCGAGAACGTACTGGGGAGCCATCTCCCCATCCTCCGTCGGCGTCCACCCCAGCGGATACGTTTCCCGCATGCGGTTCAGGCGCTTCCACCAAGCCGAAATATCGCGCTTGTCGTACTGGCGGTAGGCGGCGGGCAATTCCTCGATCAGCTCGACGATCGTCTCCTTGACGTCACCAACGATCGGAACGTCCGCGTGCCGGTTCTTCCCGATCTCGGCCGGGTCAATGTCGGCGTGGATAACCTTCGCGTGGGGGGCGAACAAATCGAGGTTACCGGTCACGCGATCATCAAATCGCGCACCGAGAGTAATAAGGAGGTCGGAGCGCTGCAGTGCATCCACCGCGGCAACCGTGCCATGCATACCGGGCATGCCCAGGTTGTGCGGGTCCTCGACCGACAGCGAGCCGATCGCGTTGAGCGTCGTGACGGCGGGGATGCCGGTGAGCTTGACAAGTTCGCGGAGTTCCTCGGCTGCTCCGGCACGGATCACGCCGCCGCCCACGTAGAACACGGGGCGCTCGGCCGTGGCAACAAGGCGGGCCGCTTCCCGCACCTGACGGGCGTTCGGACGGGTTACCGGTCGATATCCGGGAAGGTCGCGGACCGGGGGCCACACGAAGTCACATTCGGCGTTCTGGGCGGACTTGGCGATGTCGACGATGACAGGGCCGGGTCGTCCGGTCTGGGCAAGCTCGTAAGCCTCGGCAATGCGTGCCGGGATGTCCTTCGCGTCTGTGACGAGGAACGAGTGCTTCGTGATCGGCATGGTGATGCCGACAATGTCGGCCTCCTGGAAAGCATCCGTGCCAATCAGTGCCGCACCAACCTGGCCGGTGATTGCCAGCATCGGAACCGAGTCCATGTAGGCATCCAGAACGGCAGTTGTCAGGTTTGTCGCACCCGGACCAGAGGTAGCAATGCAGACACCGACCTTGCCGGTGGCATGTGCGTAGCCCTCAGCCGCATGTCCTGCGCCCTGCTCGTGACGCACCAGGATGTGCCGTAGCGAGGTGGAATCCATGAGTGGATCGTAGGTGGGGAGGATGGCACCGCCGGGGAGACCGAAGACCGTATCTACGCCCAGCTCCTCGAGAGAACGAATAATTGACCGGGCACCGGTTGACTTCTCTCGGATAACACCGTCGCCCTGCGCCTTCAGCGCACTCGCTTGAGCGAGTGTTGCCGGGGATGCTGGTTTCCCCATGGTTCCTCCTAGACGTGGATCGGTATGGCAATGAAAAAGCCCCCTGCTTCGGAACAGGGGGCGCGCAACACTTCCTTAGCGGACCGGTGTGGCGCGCCAGGTAACTACAAGCTTCATTTCCATAACTCAGACATTAGCCTGACCCGCCCGGGACAAGCAAGCCAGAATCACTTGATCTCACATATTGGTTCGCAATGTCAGCCAATGAGACACACCTTCTCGGGGCAAAAGTCCTATTTTTTGGCTTATATTCACTAATTCCACGGAAATACTGCACCCTCTCCCGCCGAGAGTAATCGCTCTCCCGCGTGCGCGAAGCGGGCGTCCAATTATCAAGAAGCAGCCGTTCTACGCACCTACCTGCACTCCCCTGGCGTAGCCACCACCTATCCCCCATCCCCGTCTCTGCCCCGCAGTCACCCCCTATCCCACCGCCACCACCTACGCGCCGCAGGTACCTGCCCAATAGCAACGGGGGTTGGTCGAGCTGCACGGTCTCTATCGTTGGAGGAACCGCGCGGATGTCCGGGAAGCGAAGACGCTGGCCCGCACCCGGTTCGGCATAACGGACGGGGTATTCACGGATAGAAACCCTCACAGACATTGAGAACTTGTGGGAATAGGGACATGCGGACATAAGCGTGCTCCCCGGGACTCGAACGTCCTGTCACGTTCGGATTCCGGGGAGCACTGTTGCAGTATGCCACGAAGCGTGACTTGTGGCGCTTACATACCGCCGAGGAAGTGGGCGACGAGGATCTTGGAGATCATCGCGACCGGGTAGACAAGTGCATACCCAAGGGCAACGCGGGGGTCTGATCCCGTACGGCCGTTCGCGAATGCGAGGACGGCCGGCTGGGTCTGCGAGCCTGCGAGCAGGCCAGACAGCCTCGTTCCACCCATGTGGAAGATATGGCGCATGGTCAGGTAGAGGCCGACTCCCATGATCGAGGTGACAAGAACTCCGAGCAGGAGGATCTTCCACCAGGCATCACCGGAGAAGGCGAGTCCGATCTGGCCACCGGCGTTGCAACCTGCCTGCGCGAGGAAAAGGAGGAGGCCGAGTTCCGACATGACGAGGTTCGCGGTGTTCGGCAGGGCGGTGACGACCTTGCCGACACGACCAAGACGGCCCATGACCAGTCCAACGAGGAGAACGCCGGCGGCGCCACCGAGGGAGAAGCTGCCGCCGCCCGGCATCGGAATTTCAATGGAGCCAACGAACAGGCCAAGGGCGAGGCCCAGACCGAGCGCCACGGGGTTGATGTCGGTGAGGCCCTTCGAGGAGTCGCCGAGCCACTTGGAGATTTCCTTCAGCTTCATGGTCGGGCCGACAACGCGGACGCGGTCTCCCATTTCCACCATGAGATTCGGGATTGCAAGCATGTCCTGATCGGCCCTGCGGACGCGGGAGATCTTTGCTCCCCAGCGCTCTGCGAGAACTTCGTCGAGTTCGCGGACGGTGAGGCCAACGAGGCTGGGCTCGGACACGGTGATCCGGCGGAAATCGAGCATGCGACGGTCGGAGCGTAGCGAGTGGGAGGAGCGGTGGCCAAGTTCGCCAACAACCTGTTCAACATCGGCATCTTCACCGACGATGGTGACAAGGTCGCCCCGCTGGAGGACCTCGCTGGAGCTGGGGATCCAGACGGGGCCCTGTTCGCCGCGGCGGATGCGGGAGAATTCGATTGCGGAGCCGAGGGACTTCATGATGCCACCAACGGTCGGGCCGTCTTCACGGTCCACGCGGACGTTCTGGTGGGTGACGGGCGACGGGGCATCGGTGTCGAGGTGCGCTTTCCGCAATGCCATCTGCGCCGCAATGATCATGCCGATGACGCCGAACAGGTAGGCGACTGCGTAGCCCACGGTTGCAGTCCCGGGATCACCGGAGGATTCACCGGCGGCCGCGAGCGCGGGCGTGTTCGTGACGGCGCCGGAGAAGGTACCGGCGATGAGTGCGATGTCCATGTCGAACACGTAGCTACCGACAAGGTAGGCGGCAACGGCTGCGACGATGAAGAGGACCACCATCGTGATGATGGGGCCGGTTGCCTGTTTCAGGGACTTGAAGAACGTGCCGCCGGCGTTGTTGCCGATGGAGAAGGCGAACAGGACGAGCCCGAGGGTGCCAATGTAGTGCGGGATTGTGATCTCGACGCCGACCGCATTACCCCATGCTGCGAGTGCGATCGCGAAGAACAGGACGGCGGCCGCACCGAGGCTCACTCCCTTAACTTTGATTCGGCCGAGGGCCATTCCTATGCCGATAATTAAGAATGCCGTCAAGATCGGCTGTTCGGCCAAGTAGTTCAACACACTGTTCATGCCACCCGGACACTCCTCTGTCATGGATCGCTGTCCACGCATCTGTTATTGAATAGTTCCATCAATAAGTATGGCCCGGGTTTTGTCCGAATTGATGGGCAATGAGTCCCGGCACGACGAAGCGGGAGATGCTAGTTGCACCTCCCGCTTACCGCCATATTTTGCGCTTTGTGGGCCGCGTCTCAGAATGCTGCGCTAATCGCTACGGGCGGCGTTGTTCGGAACCTCGTTGGCAGCGTCCGTGAGCGGTCAGCCGAGCCCACATCTGCTAGTCGTCGAGTGAACGCACTCCTCCGTAGGTGGCTGAGCGTGCCAGCATCGCGTAGGCCTTGAGCGCCTTGGAGACCTTGCGGGGGCGCTCAGCAGCGGGCTTCCACGGGGTGGATCCCTTGGCGGCGCGGCGCTCGGCCAGGGTTTCGTCGTCGACGAGTAGCTCGAGTTTGCGGGAGGGCACGTCGAGGACGATGCGGTCACCCTCTTCGATAAGTCCGATGGCGCCGCCTGCGGCGGCCTCGGGTGAGATGTGGCCGATGGAGATACCGGAGGTGCCTCCGGAGAACCTGCCGTCGGTGATCAGTGCGCAGTCCTTGCCAAGTCCCAGTCCCTTGAGAAAGGACGTCGGGTACAGCATCTCCTGCATGCCCGGCCCGCCCTTGGGGCCCTCATACCGGATGACAACAACGTCGCCGGGAACAACGGACTTGGAGAGGATCAGGTTGATGGCGTCCTCCTGGGAGTCAACGACCCGTGCCCTGCCTTCGAAGTGGAAGAGCTCTTCGTCGATTCCGGCGGTCTTAATGACTGCGCCTTCTTCGGCGATGTTGCCCTTGAGGACGGCAAGACCACCATCTTCCGTGTAGGCGTTCTCGACGGAACGGATGCAGCCGTTCTCGCCGTCCGTGTCGAGCTCTTCCCATTCATTCGCTTGGGAGAAAGCCCTCGTCGTGCGGACGCCACCGGGGGCGGCCTTGAACAGCTGGACCGCTTCGGGTGACGGCGCGGGGCCGCGCACGTCCCACTTCTCCAGCCAGGACTTCAGGTCATCGGAGTGGACCGAATGGACGGAGTCCTTGAGGAGACCTGCTCGGTAGAGCTCACCGAGGATCGCGGGGATGCCGCCGGCGCGGTGAACGTCTTCCATGTGGAACACCGGGTGGTTGGGGGCAACCTTGGAGAGGCAGGGAACCTGGCGGGAGATCGCGTCGATGTCATCGAGGTTGAAGTCGACCTCTCCCTCAATTGCGGTGGCAAGGATATGGAGGATCGTGTTGGTCGAGCCACCCATTGCCACGTCCATCGTCATCGCGTTAAAGAACGCATCGCGGGTGGCAATGTTGCGGGGCAAGACCGACTCGTCGTCCTCCTCGTAGTAGCGGCGAGCCAGGTCGACGATGCGACGGCCCGCCCCAAGGAAGAGCTCCTTGCGTGCCACGTGGGTGGCCAGCGTCGAGCCGTTGCCGGGAAGGGACAGGCCAAGGGCCTCGGTCAGGCAGTTCATGGAGTTCGCGGTGAACATGCCGGAACATGAACCGCACGTCGGGCACGCGGCCGATTCGATTTCGGACAGTTGCTCATCGCTGATCGACTCGTCAGCTGCGCCGGTCATGGCGTCGATGAGGTTCACGGGATGGTCGATAACACCGTCGACGGCCTTGCCCGCTTCCATGGGCCCACCGGACACGAAGATGACGGGAATGTTGAGCCTCATGGCGGCCATGAGCATCCCGGGGGTGATCTTGTCGCAGTTCGAGATGCAGACAAGAGCATCTGCCGTGTGGGCGTTCACCATGTACTCAACGGAATCCGCGATAATCTCGCGGGACGGTAGCGAGTAGAGCATGCCGTCGTGCCCCATAGCAATGCCGTCATCAACGGCAATCGTGTTGAATTCCTTGCCAACACCGCCCGCTTCCTCAATTGCGGAAATCACGAGCTGGCCCATGTCCTTCAGGTGAACGTGGCCGGGAACAAACTGGGTGAACGAGTTGGCAACCGCAATAATCGGTTTACCGAAGTCACCGTCTCCCATACCGGTAGCCCGCCAAAGGGCTCTTGCACCGGCAAAGTTACGTCCCTGGGTTGACGTGGCCGAACGCAGCTGTGGCATTGAAACTCCTTGTCCTCACTCTTCCGATTACCTTACGACCGATCCCACGAATTGGGACAGAAGCGGCCACGAGGCGAGACAGCACCCCCGACATCACCACCGACGAGCTCCCACACGCCACGCGCCCCGTCGCACAGCGCTCCCGCACACACCACGTGTTCGACGCCTGGTTCCCCGCATTTTGCGACACGTAGTCCCCCCGACGTATCCCGCACCCGACAATTCCGTCCTTCCGCCGAGGCGATATTGCGGCTCTCTGCACTCACGAGCTCCGGCCCCACCAACCACCAACCTGCCCCGACATCTCGTCGAACTATGACAATTACCTGATACCGGTCGAGAAAATCGTTGAGAAGTGCGCGCCATGTCGGTAGATTCCAAGAGAGTCAGATCACAGTTCGCGAACCCGCCGAACCGGATGACCTGACAGCCAGCTAGAAAGCGACAGCTAGACAACAAATCACGACCAGCACATTGCCGTCGATCATTAAGGACCAACACCATGTCCGACATCATCACCTCTCTCAAGAACCCGAGTGACGAGGAGGTTCGCGCCGTGGACGCCTGGTGGCGGGCCAACAATTATCTGACCGTTGGCCAGATCTACCTCAAGTCCAATCCTCTCCTACGCGAGCCCCTTGAGGCATCCGACATTAAGCCCAGGCTTCTTGGCCACTGGGGCACCTCCCCCGGCCTATCCCTGATCTACGCCCACGCCTCCCGCCTCATTCAGAAGACCGGGCAGGAAATGATTTATATTACGGGGCCGGGGCACGGCGGGCCCGCGATTGTGGCAGCCACGTACCTGGAGAACACGTACACCGAGTCCTTCCCGCACGTCACGCAGGACACCCCCGGACTCGAGACACTGTTCCGCCAGTTCTCAGCACCCGGTGGCATCCCTTCTCATGCTTCGGTCACCACCCCCGGTTCCATCAACGAGGGTGGCGAGCTCGGCTACGCTCTCGTTCACGCCTTCGGAGCCGTTTTCGATAACCCCGATCTCATCGCACTCAGCGTTGTCGGTGACGGTGAGGCCGAGACCGGACCTCTCGAAGGTTCCTGGAAGAGCATCTCGTTCCTCAACCCTGCGCGCGACGGTGCAGTCCTCCCGGTTCTGCACCTGAACGGCGCGAAGATTGCCTCCCCCACGGTGCAGGGCCGCAAGGACCCCGAGGAGGTCCGCAAGCTGTACGAGGGCCACGGCTACGAGGTTCTCGAAGTCGAAGGCGATGACCTCCCCGGCATGCACTACCGCTTTGCCGAAACCCTTGGAACAGCGTACGAACGGATCAAGGAAATCCAGGACGACGCTCGCACGAACGGCGTCGTTGCGGGAGAGCGCCCCCGCTGGCCCATGATCATCCTTCGCTCCCCGAAGGGGTGGACGGGGCCGGACGTCGTTGACGGCGTTCAAGTAGCGGGAACATGGCGTTCCCACCAGGTACCCCTATCGGGTGTCCGGGAAAATCCGGACCACTTAAAGATCCTGGAAGACTGGATGAAGTCGTACCGCCCCGAAGAGCTCTTTGACGAGTCGGGTATGCCGACGGATATTGTGCGGTCAATCAATCCGGAAGGCGATCTACGCATGTCGGCCCACCCGGCAGGTAATGGCGGAGGGGAGTACAGAGCTCTCGACATGCCGAACTGGCGGGACTTCACCATCGACTTCGCCCCGGCAGAGCGCGGCACGTTCCGCGCCGAATCGACCCGCAAGCTCGGCGAGTTCCTTGAGGAGATCTACCGCCGCAACCCCGAAACGTTCCGACTGTTCTGCCCGGACGAAACAAACTCGAACCGGCTTGGCGCGGTCTTCAATGCTTCGGACCGGATGACAATGGAAGCGGTCACCGACGATGACGAAAAGCTGTCACCGGACGGGCGGGTCATGGAAGTTCTGTCCGAACACCTGACCCACGGTTGGCTGGAGGGCTACAACCTGACGGGACGCCACGGGCTCTTCGCCTCCTACGAAGCATTCGGCATGGTGTCGGTCTCCCAGACCGTTCAGCACACAAAATGGCTGGAAGAGGCCATCGAACTGGACTGGCGAGTACCCGTTCCCTCGTTCAACATTCTCCTGTCATCGACGTGCTGGAGGAACGACCACAACGGTTTCTCCCACCAGGGACCCGGCGTCCTCTCTACGATCGTCAACATGCGAGGAAACATCGTCCGCACCTACCTGCCACCGGATGCGAACTGCCTCCTCGAGGTTTCCGCATATACGTACGACACGAAGAACCGCGTGAACGTTATCGTCCAGGACAAGCAGCCGCAGCTCCAGTGGCTCACCCCGGACGAAGCAGAAGCGCACTGCCGTAAAGGCTTCGGCATCTGGGACTGGGCCGGCAATGAGGACCCGGTATCGGGCGAAGATCCCGACATCGTCATTGCGTGCGCCGGTGACGTCGTCACCATGGAAGCGGTTGCGGCAGCCCAGATCCTCCGCCAACAGCTACCCTCGCTGAAAGTTAGGGTCGTCAACGTCGTTCGCCTACAGACCCTGTCCCGCCCGAAGGACCACCCCACCGGCATGACCGACCAGGACTTCGCAGAAATGTTCACGAACACCCAGGATGTTCTGTTCTGTTTCCACGGCTATGCCGGGGTGATCCACCAGCTGGTTCACGGCCGTCCCGACGTCGACCGGTTCCACGTTCGTGGCTTCCGCGAGGAAGGCACGACCACCACGCCGTTCGACATGGTGGTCCGCAACGGCATCGACCGCTACTCGCTCGTCATCGACGCCCTCAACAACACGAAGCGGACCGTCAGGGGCGCCGCCGACCTGAAGCGCTGGTGCACCAAGCAGCTTGACCGTCACCACGAATACAAGGTTGAGCACCTGGAGGACATGCCAGAAATCACCGACTGGGTGTTCGAAGCATAGGTCACGAAACACAGGTCAGGAAACATAGGTCAACCAGCAAGAGAGTTGTGGGGGGGGGGGGGAAAAAAACCAGCGCCCCACAAAATGATGTTGCCCAACCGCCCAGAGGGAACAAGTTCGGAAAAACCCCCCCCGAACCCACTGAAACAC
>NZ_JBQCYC010000017.1:37946-53972 GCF_052087705.1 Flaviflexus sp.
TTGACCACCGGCCGGACATCCCACAACCCACCGAGGGGGGGTCCGACGCATCGGCCACCAAACCCTGGCCAGGAACCATAGCACAACCTGCCCGTGTGTTGTGGGGCGGATCGGAACATTCCGATCCGCCCCACACTTGCATGTGCCACAGCGTCCGATAGGCAAGTTGCTCGAAATCCCGGCGCGATCCCACGGTCAAGCACCGGCGCAACCCCACGGTGTACTACGAGTTGGCGGGCCCGCCGAACAGTGTTCTGCGCGCCTCAAGCACGTGCTCGGGCTTACCGGACGCTGCGACCTTGCCGCGGTGGAAGAGAACCGCATGATCGGCTTCTGCCGCAGCTTCTTCTCGGTGGGTGACTTCAACGATGGTGAGGTGCCCGAAGGTAGCTGCCAGGCCGTCCCGGATTTCTTTCTCCAGGGACGCGTTGAGGTTTGCCGTGAACTCATCGAGGATTAGGACCGAGGGTTCAGTAAGGAGGGCGCGTGCCAGGCAGATTCGCTGGCCCTGACCGCCCGACAGCTTCGATCCATCCTGGCCAACGCGGGTTTTCAGCCCGGCAGGCATGGCCTTCACTTCCTCATCGACCCGGGCAACCTTTAGGGCCTCCCAGACCTGCTCTTCTGTCGCATCGGGATGACCGAGGCGAACGTTCTCGATAATCGTCGAGTCCAACATCTGGTTCTTCTGCGAAACCAGGGCAATCCGCGAGCGCAGCGAGTCCGTGGTGAGGGAATTGATCGACGTACCGTCGACACGGATATCACCCTGTTCTGGATCGTCGAAGCGAAGGAGAAGCTGAACCGTTGTCGTCTTGCCCGATCCGGAGGGGCCGAGCAGGACGGTACGTTTGCCGGCGGGGGCTTCGATGGTGACATTGTCGAGTGCCGGGGGCACGTTCTCATCAGCCTCGCCGCTGTCCCCCGGATAACGGTAGGTGACACCTTCCCATGACAGTGCGGGTGCCCTATCGAGCCGTAGCTCATCGTTGCCGTCAGCGACGCGCTGGGGCTCGTGGCAGATCCGGTAGAGCCGGTGGGCGGCGGCGAGTGACCGGTCGAGAGAACCGACGGCCTCCTCGATCCCGCGCGGGCCTTCAAGGAAGCGAAGCGAGCCGACGGCTAGTGCACAGACAACCGCAATCGAGTAATCCCCCGCCAAGCCGACTGCGAGAATTGAGACGGTGACGATGATCGACAGGAAGGAGTTGAGGCCACGGCGGATTCCCGCGGAGCGGGCAGCCGACCGAGACTTCGTCGAGATCGTTTCACCAATCCGATCCATCTCCTCAAAGCGTTCCGTCTCGCGTCCGTAGCCAACGACTTCTTCGACTCCGAAGACGGAGTCGGTGACGTGGGCACTGAGGTCACCGCGAGCCGCGAGCGCCCCGTCCGCATGTGTCATCGCGCTCTTCGTTCCGATCAGGGGAACAACGAGGAGGGAGATGGCAAGGCAGACGGCTGGGATTGCCACGATCTCCCATCCGACCAGGGCGCCGGTGACGAGCAGTGTCGAGATCGGAACGACAAAGGCCGAGACGACCGGGGCGAAGGTGTGGGCGTAGACCACTTCGATGCGGTCAACATCCTTTGTGAGCGACGTCAGGACGTCACCCGACCTACTGCGGGTAACAATGCTCGGGGCCTTTGGCCACAGGACCGAGAAGGCGTGGCCGCGGAGAATCTCGAGCGCCTTGAAGGCCACGTAGTGGCCGGTGAACTGCTCGAGGTAGTAGAAGGTTGCCTTGCCGAGGGCAAGCACAATAAGAAGGACAAGTGACGGAACAACGCTGCGACCATCAACCGCGGCCGAAACGATCGCCCATCCCGCGATCCCAAAGATCAGGAGTTCCAGGGCCTGCTTGATGATGCGGAAAAGGGTGGAGACATAGAGTGGCCCGTGCACGGGCTTCGTAATCGACGTGAGCCACGACAGGAGCTTCCAAGTCGACGGCCTCTCCGCGGCCGTCTCAGCAGTCACGCGAGTTGCCATCTTGTCAGTATCTCTTGCTGTGACGTTGTCATTCTCTGCACCCATCTTGCTGGTGGGGATGTTGGCGCTCCGTTTCATCGGGCCACCTCGCTAACCTTGGCTAGCGTGCCGTCTGACATTTCCCACACGCTGTCCGCAAGCCGGAGCATCGAGGGGCGGTGGGTGATGATGAGAATGCTGAGCTGACCGCGCAGGTCATCGATCGCATCAATAATCTTGGCTTCCGATTCCATGTCCACATGAGAGGTGGGTTCGTCGAGAAGAAGGATGTTCCTGCCTGACAGCAGGGCGCGGGCGAGCGACAGGCGCTGGGCTTGGCCGCCGGACAGCATGGAGGCACGCTCACCGACTTCGGTGAGCAGTCCTTGCGGCATGTACTTCACGTCCTGCTCAACATTCGCCCGTTTCAGGGCTTCCCACATCTCCTCCTCCGACGCATCGGGTTTGCCGATGCGGAGGTTGTCGGCGATTGTTCCCGTGAACATCCAGGTGCTCTGGGAAACTCCGGCGGTAAGTGACCTTGTCTCCGACGCAGTCAGCGCCGAAAGGTCTCTGCCGCCAACGAAGATGGTGCCGCCCTGGGGTGGGAGAGCGCCCTTGAGCAGCGACAGGAGTGTGGACTTGCCGGAACCCGAAGGGCCGATAATTGCGGCGGTTTCTCCCCTCGGCAAGGTCAGGTCAATTCCGTGAAGGACCTCGCCGCGACCGTAATCGTAGCGGACCCCTGACAGGTCGATTGCGAAAGCAGACTCCGATATATCTGCTGTTGCGTCTCCGACTCGCTTCGGCGCGGCAGGCTGAGAGTCAAGGTAGCGGCGGATAGCTCGTTCGGATGCTATACCACCCATGCCGATGTAGAAGAAGCCTGCGATCTGGCCAAGAGGCTCCAAAAGGAGAGTGAGGAGAAGAATGACTGTGACAGCCTCGCCCCCATCGATCGCACCGACATTCATTCGCGTTGCCGTAAGGAAAACGATCCAGCAGATCAGAAGAAGGGAGGCGATACCGTCAATGACGATGATGACAATCTGGTTGCCGGCCAGCAGCTTCATGATCGCACCGCGGTTCGCTTCACCATTGTCCCGAAGCTTTTTCTCAATCCGGGGACCGGCTCCAAAGATCCTGATCGTCACAAGATTGCGGATCGCATCAAGATAATTGCTGGTGAGCCGGGCGCGCTCAGCACGAGAGTTGCTCGACACCTTGCGGAACAGTTTGAGGAAACCCATGACAATCAGGGGAATGAGTGGGCACACGATCAGTCCGCCCAGGCCAATGATGGGGTCGATGGCGATGGCAACGTAGCCGAGGGTGAGGATCGGAATGCTGAAAGCGGCGATCGTTGAACCAAAGTAGACCTGCCGGTATTCAGTCACCCGTTCGGCACTGTCCGTCATCATCCCAATGAGACGGCCCGACGTGAACTCATGGGTGGCATTCTTCGGCAGCTCGGATTGACGGAATACGGTCGCCAGGAGACCGCTACGGATCCGCCGCTCCTCAGCCCGGGCCTCACGGCCCGCGCAATCGGCCTCGAGGACAGCGCAAACACCCACCAGGAGCCCGAGAACAAGCGCACCAATCCAGGTTCCGGAGGGAATCTCGTTACCGACGAGAGCGTCTCCGACGGCCGATCCAAGAAGGACAAGGGCCGCCGCGGTGAGGATCGCCGACAGGAGCCGGAGCCCCGCCACGACCTTGACGGCCCGTTGGCCTCGCTCCGAAATAACCGGAGTTTTCTTCTGCTTCACAAACAAGCTCCTTGAGAGATCACCGGAATTCAATCCGACATCCCATCCAGCACCCTCCCCGCCGAACGCTACGACGGTTTGGCTCCGGGCGCTCCCGCCCCCACCGACTCATCGGAACCCAAAAGCTCGATACAGGGCAGGGAGGGTGCGCCATTCCTACGACCCGCGGGGCGGGCCAATCCTCACTCCAACCTAGGCATTGCCCAATCTGGAATCAATCAACCCGCCACGCATCGAAGTGACAGGCAACAGGCCAACCACTCTACTAATGAGAACGTTAATCACTCTATCATTATTCGTGATGATCCCGCCTTCCCTGACGCGCTTTGCCAGGCACCTGACAGGACATCGACCGCACTGCGCGACCGTCTCGTTCACCCAGCGCCACCACCCTCAGTCTCTGACCGGGATGACGCTGTCTTTCTTTTGCGCTGGGCCGCGGCGTTTTTCTTGCCCGCAACTGTCTCCTTGCGCAGTTCGCACCTAGACTGGTGGGAATTCACCGACCATGAGGAGCCCCAATGAATCCCCACTACTTCACTCTCGACCGGGAGCCGGCCTTGGAGTTCGTGAAGGAACAGGGAGCGGGAACGCTCGTCACTGCCAGAGCCGACGGAACGATTGATGCGACTGTTATGCCGATCGTGTTCCGCGGGGACAACCTGATCATGCACATGGCTCGGTTCAACGATCACTGGAAGAGCTCCGACTTCCCGCGTGCCGCCGCCATGATCTTCACCGGGGCACACGACTACATCACCTCCCGCGACTACGACCTGCCGGAAGGAGTTTCCGTTGCCTCAACATGGGATTACACGCAGGTCGTTATCCACGGCGAAGTCACCGTTCTCGACGATCGGGAATGGGTCCGGGAAGCCGCCGTTGAGCTCACGGCACTGTGGGATAAAGAGGAGGCGGAGAACCTCGAGGAGACGTACCTGGAGCGCGCCTCCAAAGCCATCGTTGGCATTTCGATGACGATCGACCGGATCGAAGGTAAAGCCAAGCTGTCCCAGAACCGCCTACCGGGCGAACGCGCCAAGATCTCGTCAACTCTGCGGGATAGGGGGACCGAAAGAGCATCGAAGCTTGCCGAGGATATTGATGCAGCACCGTCAACGGCACGCAGGGTTCCTTTCCTTGGCGGGCTACACGCCGCAAAGAAGAACAACCCTCCGCTCGCGCACTAACGACCCACGTCCCCCCTCCCCTAACCAAGAGAAAGCAACAGGGCGGCTGGGCAAGGCGACCGGATGGGGCGATGCAAAAACACCGGGCAACGCAATCGCACGAGGCAAAGCCATGAGGCAAAGCTACGAGGCTATAAGACCTTAAAGTTTCTCCGGCCTGTCACGCCGCGGGCGTACCGACTGCGCGTGGATATGCGGTCTCCATTAGCATCGGGATATGACGAATCCTCTTTTGAGCACATCCACTCTTCCCTACGGCGTGCCGGACTGGGCCATGATTAAGCCCGAGCACATTCTGCCTGCCGCTCGCCAAGCAATGGCTGCTGAGCGAATGGTGTGGGACGAGATTGCGACGAATACCGAACCCGCCACGGTCGAGAACACCGTGGTTCCCTTCGATGAGTCGGCTGAAGAACTCGAACGAGTTCTCTCCCCCGCCTTCACCCTCTTCTCGTCCGTTGGTGGCGATGAGCTCGACGCCATCCAGGCAGAGATCGGCCCGGAACTTTCCGCACACGAGAACGCCTTCTGGCTCGACCGTAGACTGTTCGATCGCTTCAACACCATCGATCTGAGCAACGCTGACGAGGAGACAACCTACTTTGTTTCCGACATTCTCAAGAAGTTCCGCCTGAACGGCATCGACCTATCCTCCGAGGACCAGGAGGTTCTCAAGGAAATCGATGCCAAGCTTTCCGAGCTCAACATTCAGTTTGGCCAGCGGGCCGTTAAGGCCATGAGGGACAATGCGCTGACCGTGACCGATCGCGCGGACCTTGCCGGGCTATCCGAGGAGCAGATTGCCTCCTACCAGCAAGACGACGGCACATACTCCCTGCCGCTCCTCAACTTCACGAACCAGCCGCTTCAGGCGCAGCTGACCAAGCCCGAAACCCGACGCGCGCTTCTGGCGGCGTCAACGAGCCGCGGCCTTGGTGCCCGCGAGTCGTCAGATACTCGCCAAATCGTCATCGAGATCGCCACCCTGCGCGCCCGCAAGGCCGCTCTGCTTGGCATGCCGCACCACTCGGAGGTTGTTGCCCAGCGCGGCATGGCAAAGGAGTCGCAGGCCATCATCAACCTGCTGACCACCGTGGCCGCAAAGGCGGTTGCCGCAGTGGACCGCGAAGTAGACGAATTAAGGCCGCTCGCCGAAGCCGACGAGGCGGGGAACGGCCTCTATGCTGGCGACCTCACCTACTACCAGGAGAAGCTCCGCGGGCAGGTCGCCGTCGACGATGCTGCTCTGAAGCCATACCTGGCTCTCAGCAACGTTGTCGAGAAGGGCATCTTCTACGCGGCGGAGAAACTGTTCGGCCTGACGTTCACGCCCCGCCCCGACATTGCAGGTTACGTCGACTCCATCCAAACCTGGGAAGTGTTCGATGAGTCCGGCGAAGCGATCGGTCTATTCCAGGCGGACTTCTACAACCGTCCCGGCAAAAACGGCGGGGCATGGATGCATTCGATTGTTTCCCAGTCGCGCCGTGCCGGCACCAAGCCTGTCATCATGAACAACTCGAACTTCGACGAGCCTGCCGAGGGACAGGATCTGCTCCTCACCTGGGATCAGGTTGAAACTGTCTTCCACGAGTTCGGCCACGCCCTCCACGGTCTCCTGTCCGACACCCACTACGTGTCGACCGCCGGCACGTCCGTTCCTCGCGACTTCGTTGAACTTCCCAGTCAGCTCAACGAGATGTGGTCCTACCATCCCGCCGTTCTCGCACAGTACGCCGTTCACCACGAGACCGGTGCGCCCCTTCCCGCAGATCTGGCCCAAAAGCTCTCTGCTTCGAAGACCTTCGGTCAGGGCTTTGCCACGACCGAGTTCCTCGCATCGGCCCTTCTCGACCAGGCATGGCACCGCCTC
This sequence comes from Flaviflexus sp., assembly GCF_052087705.1. Taxonomy (NCBI): domain Bacteria; kingdom Bacillati; phylum Actinomycetota; class Actinomycetes; order Actinomycetales; family Actinomycetaceae; genus Flaviflexus; species Flaviflexus sp. Next base: position 44,754 of record NZ_JBQCYC010000017.1, read on the forward strand.
ACCGCGGACGAAGTACCAACTGTTGACGAGATTGAGGCTTTCGAGGAGAGGGCGCTGAAGGAACTTGCCGTCCACCACGACCTGGTTCCGCCCCGCTACCGGAGCACCTATTTCAGCCACACCTTCTCGGGCGGCTACGATGCTGGCTACTACTCGTACATGTGGGCAGAGGTTCTTGTCGCCGATATTGAGCAGTGGTTCGGAACAGAAGCAGCGAAGAATGATGGTGGCCTCAATCGCGAAGCCGGCGACATTCTCCGTAACGAACTCATGTCACGCGGCGGTTCCCGCGACCCCATGGAATCGTTCAAGGCGGTACGTGGCCGCGAGCCCCGCGCCGAGGCACTCCTCGAACGCCGCGGGCTCAACTAAGAAACAAATAGCTCTAGGCGCTAGATCGTAAACGGGGGCTTACTCTCTGGCGCCACATACTAACGAAGCCGGTGCGGGCATCAGTCCGTACCGGCTTCCGTTCTCAAATGCCCCATCCGTCCTCCCGCAGAGCACCGTCACTGACTGGAAGTCATGAAGCCCCGGCGACGTGGGATCACAAGAGGATCTGGTGGAATTTGGACCGGGCGATCAGTCTCCGACTTATCGCGCCCGAACGTTTCGTGCCGGTATCACGGCTAGTTCGCCGTCCTCTAGCGTGAGGACACGGATCGGCCAGTCGTAGATCGCAGACAGCCGTTCCGAGGTAAGCACTTCGTGCGGAGGTCCGTAGGACACGATCTTGCCGTCATGCATGAGAGAAATGAGATCGCAGTAGGCTGCAGCAAGCTGAATATCATGCATAACCGCGACGACAGTTTTTCCCTCTTCGGCTAGCCGCACGCACGTGGCCATCGTGCGTTCCTGGTGGGACACATCCAGGGCTGCTGTCGGTTCGTCAAGGAACACGATCGAGGCATCCTGGGCGAGAACGCGGGCGAGCGTCACTCTTGCCGATTCGCCACCGGACAGACTCGTAATGTCCCTGCCCGCCATGTCCCCCACCCTGGTGTGGGCCATGGCAGCGTCGATGATCAAATCGTTTTCTTCATCCCCCGTATCCCAGCTGGCCCTGCCCATGGCGACAATGTCTCGGACGAGGTAGGCGAAGGGGAAGTCGCTGGCCTGCGGCATAACAGCCCGCGTGCGAGCAAGCTCTTTACGCGTGTACTCACCAATCGACTGGTCGTTGAGAAGCACTTCGCCACCAGACGGTTGCATGTCTCCCGTTAAGACACCGAGGAGGGTGGATTTGCCGGTGCCGTTGGGTCCCAGCAGGCCAACAACCTTCCCGGGTTCGACGTCAATATTAACGTCGTCCAGTATCTGCTTGGTTCCGTACGAGAACGAAATGTTACGGGCGCTGACCGTCATGATCTTCTCCTGCCGCCGTGAAGATTCCTGCGGAGCAGGACAAAGAAGATGGGGCCGCCAACAAGGGCGGTGAAGATACCGATCGGCAGATCCTGGAAGTTCACGATCGTCCGGGCCACCAGGTCAGAGCCGGTGATAAGAAGTGCGCCACCCAGAAGCGAAGCTGGGATGAGATAACGGTTCAGGGGGCCCAGAGCGAGCCGCATGATGTGGGGGACGATGAGCCCAACGAATGCGATAACACCGGCGTAGGACACCGCCATGGCCGTGAGCAAAGTGGCGAGGACAATCGCGGTGCCGCGGAGTAGCTGAACGTTGATACCAACGTGCCCGGCGGCCTTCTCACCGAGTGCAAGAATATCGAGGCGGCGAGAGATGAGTAGCGCACCAACGAGGGCTATGGCGACAACCGAGCCAACGATCCACACCTGATCCCAGGTGGCGGCGTTCAGCGAACCCATCTGCCAGAACACAATCTGGTCGCGGGCCGTGCTGGGAGCAATATAGGTGGCGATCGATGTCAGTGCGGTACAGACCGCGGTGACGGCAATACCGGTGAGAACAAGGGTGAGCGGTTCGGTCTTACCATCGTGTAGCGACAGCACATACACGACGAAGGCGGCAATGCCACCGGTAATGAAAGCGGCAAGCGGAACAGCGTAGCCGCCGAGCGCAAACGGGAAGAACACGATCGCGCTCGAAGCGCCAACGGCGGCACCCGAGGAGACTCCGATAATGCCGGGCTCGGCGAGCGGGTTCGAGAACACCGCCTGCATGATCGCCCCCGCAACCGCGAGCGCCGCACCCACAAGAACGCCAAGAGCGATGCGTGGCAGGCGAATGTTCCATAGCGTTGCCGTGTCGAGCGGATCATCAAGGGGTGCAGCAAGGCCGAAACGAGCAAAGAAACCCTGAATAACCTCGGCCGGAGCCAGCGAGTACTGGCCGATTGCCGCCGAGAGAATAATGAGTATCAGCAGGGCAACGCCGGTGATCCCAAAGGTGAGAACGCGGCGCTTCTTCCTACGTTCGATTCCGTCCCGTGCCGCCGGTACCGACACTTTGGTCTTGACCTGTGTGCTCACGCCGCGTCATCGACCCCGTACAGTGCCCTGGCTACCGCGAGGAAGACCTCCGCGGTTTGGGGTCCGAAGGACAGGGACATGCCGTCGGGGATGGCAATGATGCGCTGGTTCTTTCCAGCCGTTGTGTCTGAGATACCGGGGCGAGCGAGTAGCCCGTCAACACCGTTGGTCGATTCCAGCCCATCCGTCATCGTAAAGATCGCGTCCGGGTTCAGCAGGAGAAGGGATTCTGCGTTGGCTGGCACGGTCCCACTAATCCCGTTCTCGGAAGCAATGTCGTTGGCGCCGATGCTTTCGATCAGAGCGGAGGTGCCATTGTCGGAACCAAAAATGAAGAAAACACCGGCGGTGCCGCGAACGTAGAGGAATGCGACATCCATCGGCTCCTCGGGAGCCCACGCTGAGATCTCCTCAATGGCCGCGTCGACACTCGCTTCGGTGCTTTCCACGAGTGCCTCGCCCGCTTCCGGAACACCCAGGGCCTCCGCCACCTCCATCATCCGGTCCGAATTCGTTTCCAACGTGTGGTCCGGATCGGTGAAGACAACCGGGATGCCGGAGTCGCTGAGCTGCTGGAGTACCTCGGGCGGACCGATCGTTCGGTCGGCAATGATCAGCGTGGGACGCAGGTTGAGGATCGCCTCGGCATTCAGCGAATGGCCCTCCGCGGTGACGACAGGCAGATCAGCGAGCTGCTCTTCGGTGGACGAGATGGAACGACCAACGATCGAATCACCATGGCCAAGGGCAATGACAGTACGGGTCAGTGATCCCGACAGGTCGAGCGCCAGGATCCGCGACGTGTCGGTCACCGTCACCTCGTTGCCCTCATGGTCAACTACGGTGACAGGCAGTTCCTGGCTGAAGTCTCCCTCAATCGGCTGCGGGTCCGGCAGTTCCGGAACTTCAGAAACTCCCGTGAGTGAGTACGGATCTGGCAGATCAAGATCCTCCGCTCCTTCTTCACCATCGGACGACGAATCGTCGGTTGGTTCCCCTACCCCATCATCGGTGTGCTCTGCGTCAGTCCCGGTTGCAGTCTCGGTAGCCTGCTCGGTTGCGGTTTCCTCAGCCGTTTGGGTGGGTGTGGAGGTAGGCGCTTCCGAATCGGTATCAGATCCGCAAGCACCAAGAAGAAGGACGGACACGAGTCCGAGAGCGAAGAATCTTTTCATTGTCACTTTCCTGCCAAGCGGCCCGCGTGTGCGGGCCGCTTGAGCAATGTTAGGCGTTGACCCTGCGAGCTCTCAGGGCTGCCATTCCCAGCATGACGAGGATGAGTCCGCCGAGGGCAAGCCCTGCCGAGGACGCACCCGTGTAAGCGAGGTTGCCGTATGCATCGTATGTCTTCAGCTCACCCGTCTCCGCATCGTAAACCGTTGCCGGGGTGAGGTTCACAGATGTCGTGAGCGGTGCCAGCTGAATGCCTGCCTCGTAGAAGCCAGCAAACGCATTTGCACCTGCCGACGTGAGAACAACCGATGAGGTGGTGAAGCTCAGGGACGAGTTCGTCGATGAGACGTTCGACAGCGTGAGGTTCGCAAAGTGGACCCGGCCGTGATCGGTCACGTTACCGTCCATGTTCGACGACTGAACCGTCAAGTACAGCGCAGCACTATTACCGTTCACAACGATCGACGGGTTCGACATGGTCAGCTTCAGCAGGTCATCGTGACCCGAGAAGTTGATCGTTCCGCCGTAGTGGATCTCACCGGTACGAGCATCCGTGTCGTAAAGACCGCCGCGGGCCGGGAACACGAAAGTCGAGCCGTTCCAGGTGACTCCACCCGACGTTGTCCAACCGCCGTTCGCGACAGCGGAACGGATGTAGGTGGTGAACGACTGGCGCACGCCCCACTGGAGGTTACCGCTCGTCACCCGCGTCTTGGTCGGATCGATCTCCTGGGTGCGGTCAACAACTGTCTCCTCGGGAGTCGGCGTGACAGGTGCGAGCGGCGGAGGCGTCATACCACCGGTTGAACCACCGGCAGAGCCATCGTTCGAGCCATCATTTGAGCCACCCGTTGCCGGGGGCAGCGTCGACTCTTCATCGGCGAGCGCCACCGAGATCGGGGCCAGCTGCTCCCCGGGCTTGTAGAACTTCTCGAACGCCTCTGAACCGGTAGCGGTCAGCGTGGCCTTTTCAAAGGAGAGCATTGAGACATCATCCGTGGTTGAGACCTTCGGGGCGGACAGGTTGGCAAGAACAACGCGCTTGAGTGCGGGGATCTCGCCGGGAGCGGCCGAGGAGTTAAGGCTCCTCGAGGCCACATCGGCCGTGAGTTGCCAGGAGCCACCGTTCTTCTCGATCGTGGGCTTGGCGATAACAATGCGAAGCAGATCGTTATGTCCACGGAAGTCGACGGAGCCATCGAACTTCACCGAAGTCAGGTTATCGACATCAATGTCCTGTCCCTCAGCGAGCGGGAACCGGAATGTGCCTGTCACCCCCTCGGACGTCGTCCAGCCGCCCTGGGCGATCGAGCTCTTGAGGTAGGTGAGGAAGCTCTCCTTCACACGCCAATCGAGTGCGCCCTGGCCGATAGCGGCAGGCTGGTCCGGCTCCACCGGGTCGACCGGATCCACCGGGTCGACCGGGTCGACCGGGTCGACGGGTTCCTGAACAACGGAGGAAGGATTGACGGTGATGCTCATGGGAGCAAGCTCGGTACCCGGCTCGTAGCTACCGAGAACGAAGGCGGTGCCCTCCCCGGACGTGACCGACTCCGAGGTGATTATGACGGTTCCGTCTTCGGCCTGTGCGATCTCAACATCGGCCAGGCGAGCAAAGTCTTCGACGAGGACGGGACTATCCGCCCAGCCGTTCTCCGCACCAATGAGCGAACCCTTGGCGGTCAGCGACATGGTTGCAGTCTCAACATCGGTGAAGGTAATGACCGGGTCGGTGAAATCAATGTTGAGTACACCGCCATGGGCATTGAGGTTGAGCGTGCCGACGAACTCGAGTGCACCCGGGTTCTCGGGGTCGAACTTGGTGTCGTCAGAAAGGGTGTAGTTGAGGATGTCGGTGCCCCAGGCGCCATCACATCCATTCAGCTCACCGCCGCCACGCGGGCTCAGCAGATAACCAAGGAAAGACTCCTTCAGCCCCCACCCCAGGTAACCGGGGGTGGCATCCAGATCAGCCGGAGCAGCATCCGGGCCGCACACAGGAACTTCATCAACGGGGTCCTCTTCAGCAGGCGCAACAACCGAAGCTTCGTTGATAGTGATCGAGATCGGTGCGAGTTCTGTGCCTGCCGGGTACGCACCGAGAATTGCCTGGGTGCCGGCATCCGAGGTCACCGAATCAGACACCACCGTTACGGAACCATCGTCGTTGGTCGTAATCTCCACGTTGCCGAGGCGAGCAAAATCGTCGTAGACAACGGGAGTGTCGAGCCACTGGCCGCCCTGACCCCCGACGGTGCCTGCGGCACCGATCGACATGACTGCGGTCTGCGAATCCGTGAACGTGATCGTGGGGCTCGCAAAGTTCAGGTTCAGGCCACCGTTGTGGGCATACAGATTAACGGTGCCATCGAATTCGAGTACATCCGGCTTCTCGGGGTCGAACTTGGTGTCGTCAGAAAGGGTGTAGTTGAGGATGTCGGTGCCCCAGGCGCCATCACATCCATTCAGCTCACCGCCGCCACGCGGGCTCAGCAGATAACCAAGGAAAGACTCCTTCAGCCCCCACCCCAGGTAACCGGGGGTGGCATCCAGATCAGCCGGAGCAGCATCCGGGCCGCACCCTGGAAGCGTGGGAGCCGGCGGCTCTACCGTTTCCGTCGCGAGGGTCATGCTGATCGGATCAAGCTCGTCTCCGGCCTTGTAGAACCCACCGAAAGCCTTCACGCCCTCATCGGTCAGCGTCGCGGATTCAAAGGACACCAAGATACTGTCCTCACCTTCGGTGATAACGGGAGCCGATAGCGTCGCGAGCTCCACCCGACCGTAGTCGATGAGGTCACCCTGCACCGTGGTGCTGACAAACTCGCGGCCCTGCGCCTCAACGGTGAGAACGGGCGACGACCCAGCAAAGGAAATAATGGGGTCAGCGAACGATAGATCAAGAACCTCATCGTGAGCATGGAAGCGAACACTGCCATCAAATGTAAGTTCACCGAGATTATCTGCGTCAATTTCAGCACCGGCGACAACCGGCCAGGAGAACCCGGAATCGGTGCGGGTAACACCGTCCATCTCCCAACCGCCACCAGCGAACGGGCTGGAGATGTAGCCGACAAAACTCGACTTCACACCCCAATCCATGGTTCCGCCAGCAATCGTCGTCGTCGGCTCAGTATCGGCAGCCGGCTGAGCCGAATCAGCCTGAGCCACAGGGGCTAGCATGAACGTGCCAGCAAGAAGAGCCGCGGCAGAAACACCGGAGGTGAATCTCCGTCGAAGTGATGTGGGCATTGAAGTCCTTTCAGCTGCACATCGAGAAATTAGGTAAGCCTTACCTCCGTCTCACGTTAGGTCATTCAGACTGAATTAAGCAAACCAAAAGTGCGTAATTATAAGACACGGCACACGCAGATAAAGCATTGAGAAAAGTCAATAACAAAGCCGAATCGCACCGATCAGACACTCTGTCTGATCAATTCTAAAAACGGGCTATATTTATTTTTATACCGCATATTTCAATGTTAATATGCAATCATCTTGCCTCGTTACGTGCGCCACCAGCGCCTCGTTGGGCCCATTATCCCGAATATTCCCGGAACTCCCCTTTGGAATTGTGGTTAATATTGGATACCAGGAGGTTCAATGATCCCGCACTACTTCGCCCTCGACGATGACGAGAAGATGGCAGTTGTCAGGGAACAAGGCGCTGGGAACCTGGTGACAGCCCGGCCGGACGGAACAATTGATTCCACGCTCCTCCCCGTCGTTTTCAAGGACGATCGCATCATGCTCCACATGTCACGTTTCAATGAGCACTGGCGGCAGATCACAAAACCGACGCCGGCAACCATGATCTTCACAGGAGCACATGGCTTCGTTAACTCGCGGGAATACACGGTGGAGGTCGGCAAGTCCGTCGCTTCCACGTGGGACTACACCCAGGTCAAGATCCACGGCACCCTGACAGTCAACAACGAGCCCGACTTCGTTCGTGAAGCAGTCCTTGCTCTTACCGCCGAGTGGGACGCCGACCAGGCCGAGTCGATGGATGAGAGATACTTGGCTAGAGCAACCAGGGCGATCGTGGGGTTGAGCATGACCGTGGATCGTATCGAAGGCAAAGCCAAGCTCTCTCAGAACAAGCTACCCCAGGAGCGTGAGCGGATCGCCCAGACCCTTCGAGAGCAGGGCAGCTACCGAGCTTTGGCTCTCGCGGCCGATATTGAGGCCGCCCCCTCGAAGGCTCGCCGCGTTCCATTCCTCGGCGGCCTCAAGAACAAGCAAGCCAGCTAATAACACCCTCACGAGAGCCCCCGGCAGGTTATCCTTCGCTCGGGGGCTCTGAATAACGGGGCACTTAATGCCGGGCTCTTTATAACTGCGCGGGATTCTCCCCTTGTCTCGGACGTATGTTCTTCTGCTCCCCCTATAAACAACCCAAAGCAATCAGTTCCTCCCATCCCCGTCCGCGTGACTCGGACACCCCGCGTGGATTCATCTATAGGGTGAGAAGAGAAACCTGTTCACGTATTGAACGGATGAGAAGTGACCACTCATTATCTAAGCAAGGACAGTGGGACCAACGGTTTCCATACGCACCTACATCCTGAGCTTCGAATCGCACCGGGAACGGGAGAGAAGATCACGTTCGAAACGGACGATGAAGCGTATAGGCAAATGCACGAGTTTAAGGCGATGGACAAGGTAACAGCGACCATTAACCCGCTGACCGGCCCCGTCTATGTGGAAGGTGCCCAGCCCGGCGACGTTCTTGCAGTTACCATTCACGACATCAGCTTCCCTTCGAAGGTTGCCTGGTCCGTTTACCTGCCCGGCGCAGGAGCTCTAGCGAGGCCGATGGGAAATGAGTTCTACACACGAGAAATCGGCCTCACCGACACGCATGCACAGCTCACAGACAAGGTCTCCGTGCCAATCGAACCAATGATTGGATGCATCGGCGTTGCCGCCGCCGACGTCACCATGTCAACGGTTATGCCCTCCTACCCAACGGGCGGGAACATGGATCTTCCCGATGTCACGATAGGCTCCACCGTCTACCTCCCAATTGAAGTTAAGGGAGCGCTCCTCTACCTCGGCGACCTGCACGCAGTCATGTCCCGCGGCGAATCATCCTTCGTGGCTATCGAAGCTGCCGGCGAGGCAACCGTTTCTATCGACCTCATTAAAGAATCCTCTGGCTCAATCATGCGTCTCCGTGCTCCAAGGGTAGAAACCGCCAGCGAAATCATTACGGTCGGACTTGGTGACCCCGTCCAGAACTCCATCATCATGGCCTACGAATCCCTGTTCGACATCCTGACCACGGATCATGGACTCACGAACGAGGACGCCTACACGATTATGTCCGCCTCAGCCCATACGGAGCTGGGAGGCCCGACAGGCTCCCGAAATCCGGATCCCCTGCACCCCTTCCGAGCTATCGGTGCCGTGACGCTCGCACGCATCGAGAAGCAGTACCTCACCTAACCCTGCAGCGCTTCACATCAGCACCCGAGCAAACCAGAACAAAGGGATAAACAAGTAAGGCCCAGGACTGAGTCCTGGGCCTTACTGATGATTAAATGGCGGCGGTGTCCTACTCTCCCACACCCTCCCGAGTGCAGTACCATCG
>NZ_JBQCYC010000018.1:0-39504 GCF_052087705.1 Flaviflexus sp.
GTTATTGTGCTTATTAGTTTGAAGGAAGCTCTCGATTACGCAGAGCACAACAAGGTCGGCATCGCCGCGATCAACACCCCCACCTACGAGATGCTCCTCGCGGCCGTACGCACCGCCGAACAACACAACATCCCCCTCATCCTCCAGCACGCCGAAGTCCACGAACCCATCAACACCATCGAAGACATCGGCCCCGTCATGGTCGAACTCGCCAAACGCTCCACCGCTCCCCTGGTCGTCCACGTCGACCACGGCGAATCCTACGACTACGTCAAACGCGGCTTCGACGTCGGCTTTAACTCCGCCATGATCGACGCCTCCCGCCTCCCCTACGACGACAACCTCGCCCTCACCCAAAAAGTCGTGGCCCTCGCCAACGAATACGGCTACGGCGTCGAAGCAGAACTCGGCGTCATGCCCGGCCGCGAAGACGGCTCCCAAGCAAGCACAGGCACCAGCAACGAAACCCTCTACACCGACCCCGACCTGGCACAATCCTTCGTACGTGACTCCGGCGTCACCGCCCTAGCCTGTTCCTTCGGCACCGTCCACGGACTCTACAAGGCAGAACCCAACCTCAACTACAACCTAATCTCCACCCTGCGGGAAAAAACCGGTGTCCCCATCGTCATGCACGGCGGCTCGGGCCTGACCGACAGCGAATACCGCGAATGCATCAAACGCGGAGTCGCCAAAATCAACTACTACACCTACGCCGACAAAGCCTCCTTCGAAGCCGTCCAAAACTACCTCGCCGAAAAACCCGAAACCTTCATCTTCTCCGACCTGACCACCATCGCCACCAAAGCCGTCCAACAAAACCTCAACAACCTCGTTGGCATCCTGTACGGAAAGAGCTAGGCCGCGGAGCGAACACGTTGGGGATCAGTTGCGGCCCACTTGGCCGCCGTAGATCAACCGGCTAAATCGCCAGCAAGGCAAGTGGTGGGGAGCATGCCTATTGGCGTGCTCCCCACTTCTTCGTCCCGCCCTATTGCATCGTGCAGCAACTGGTAGGGACTAGGCTTGGATTCCGCTAGCTCCTCATGAGCTGGCGATGGTACGGCTGAGCAAACTCTGGCTTCTCTCGTAGGCGCGTCCGCCATGCCTGCAGCACATAGGGATCCGAGAGTAGAACGCGGGCCAGCATGACGACATCGGCGCTCTCCCGCACAACCTGCTCCGCTTGCACTGCCTCGGTGATCAGCCCGACGGCACTCCTCGGAACACCCGTGTCTGCGAGCTCCCTGGCAAAGCCAACCTGATAGCCCGGGCCAGCGGGGATCTTCACGTCGGGAATGTTGCCGCCGGAGGAAATATCGGCAAAGTCGAGGCCGATTTCCTTGGCCCGGTTAATGAACGTGCGAGTCTCCTCAACCGTCCATCCCGTCCGTGGATCGTCCGTGAACTCGCACCAGTCGGTTGCCGAGAGCCGGATTGCCACAACACCCGGGAATTCGCGGCGTACTGCCTTAATTGCTTCGAGGCCGAACAGCATGCGGTCCCGCCCCCACCTGTCGGTGCTCTGGTTGGAGATCGGCGACAGGAACTGGTGGATCAGGTAGCCGTGGGCTCCGTGTAGCTCGGCGATCTGGAACCCCGCCTCTGCGGCACGACGTGCCGCCTGACCAAAGGAGTCAATGAGGCCAAGGATCTCATCTTCGGTGAGTTCATGCGGTTCCTCGTATACCTCGGAGAAAGCGATCGGTGAGGGTGCCACGGGCTTCCAGCCGATCTCCGAGCCCGATGGGTAGAGCAGCGTCTGTTCCTCCCAGGGGCCGGGCCGGATGCCTTGCGACCAGCATGACCAAGCTGAATACCGGGGACAGCACCCGTTGCGGAGATCAGCTGTGCGAGCTTCGTGAACGACGCGATCTGGTCATCGTTGTGAATCGACAGGTCGTATGGCGATAGCCTACCTTCAGCACTGACGGCCGTCGATTCGACGATGATGGCGCCAACCCCTCCCCATCCCCTTGTCGGATAGTGCACGTAGTGCCAGTCATTGGGTCTGCCCAGTTCTTCTCCTAAGGGAGCTGAGGAGTACTGGCACATTGGTGACATCCATGCCCGGTTTCGGGCGGTGACGTTTCCGATGGTGATCGGAGTGAAGAGTTGGGACACGATTCTCCTTCCACGGCCGCACTGGGCCGCTCGACATTTGGGCGCGGCCGGGCCGCAGTGGTGGCCAAGGACCAAAGCCGTACGTGACCAAGGCCAACTGATCGTTGGGCTCAGGCCCAGGGTTGATAGGGGGCGACGTCTGCGACGTCAACGGTGGGGGCTCCAATCACGGGGCCAATCTTATCCACCCACAGCTGTGCCCAGTGCTGGTAGGCATGAGTGTTCGGGTGGAACAGGTCGGTGGAGTGGTACCGGAACAGGTAGGCAGCGAGCGGCAAGGACGACGTGAAGTTCTCCAGGTCGATCATGTGGTGGCTGTCCCGGTCCGCATAGCTCCGAATAATCGTGGAGATCTCGCGTGCCCTTCTGCCGTGGGGTCCCGGACCGAAGCTCGGTACGTCGGCAATAAAAGTACCTGCTGGCAGTGCTGCGGTGAGTGCCTGTACGTATTCGGCCATGAGTTCCGGCTGCAGCCGATATCCCACATCGTTACCGCCAATATCGCAAGACACGATGTCGGGCTCGATATCGGCATCCGCTTGGATGCCTCGCAGGGACATCACCTGGTGGGTGAGGACGGAGGGGATCACGGCACCCGAGACAGACAGGTTGATCAGGGCAACATCGCGGCCCGTCATGTCTTTCAGGGAGGCAGCCAAGCGTGGGACGTAACCATCCATGAGGTCTGTCGCTCCCAGGCCCTGCGCGGCCGAGTCTCCCAGGGCTACATAAATCAGCGGATCCGGTAGGCCGGCTTGCCGGTTTCTGACGATCTTCGCGATCACGTCAAGGTTGGACCGTTCCCAATACCTGGCGAACGGCCTTCTCTGATTGGAGACCTTCTTTGCTCTCTGAGCCATGACCTGGCCACCGGCCAGTACCGCACCTGCGCCGACAGCAACCGTTCTGAGTTTCACATGCACTCCCCTCGCCTCATCCAGGATAGTTCAGTTCCCTGGATACCGCGGGCACTGGCGTAGCTTCTTCCACTTCATACTGTCAGGGGGCGTACAGATCGAATGCGGGAATCCCATCGTTTGCGAGAACGCGTGCCAAGCAGGCCCCTTCAGCGTAAACCCCACGCGAACTCGCCCTGAGACGAACAGGACGTTCGTGAACAAGTGCCGTTCATGCAGGAGAGATGCGAACACCCCGGTGATATCGCACCGGGTGTCGCGAGAACAAATCAGGGCGCTATGCCTGGCGGGCAAGGACGCTTGCGTAGAGGCAGACCGCGGCGGCGGTTGCGACGTTGAGGGACTCGGCCTTACCGGGGATCGGAATCGACACGGTAACGTCAGCGCGGTCGAGAATCTCGCCCTGCAGCCCGCGCGCTTCATTACCGAGGATCCACAGCGTGGGGGCCGTCAGATCGACCTCGGTGGATCCGAGAGTGACGCCTCCATCGCCGTCGGTAGCGAGCACCTGGAAGCCGTGCTTCTTGGCGGTGGCGATAACGGAGCGGGGGTCGAGGTTGCCGAGGATCGGCAGGTGATACGTGGACCCAGCGGCTGAACGGATGACCTTGGCAGAGCCGTGGTCAACGGAGCCAGTTCCGAAGAGAACGGCGCCAGCGCCGGCAGCATCGGCCGTGCGGATTACTGTTCCGGCGTTGCCCGGGTCCTGCATCTCAACCCCCAGCAACACCAGGTCGGTGTTATCGAACAGGGAATCGATGTCGGGGTTGGGTGCCGTGTTGAGGACCGCGAGGATCCCCTGAGCGTCTCCCGATACCTGACCCAGGACGTTTTCGGGAACGACGTGGGTCCAGTAGCCGTCGGTCATTTCTTCAAACTCGGGGTAGCGCTGAAGGACGTCTTCGGTCACGTAGATGTCGCGGACTCGTTCCCCCGCCCACGACAGGGCTTCCCGGACAGCCTGGGGTCCTTCGGCGACCTCCTGGGAATAGGTGGCCCGGTTCTTTGCCATGTAGAGCCCCTGGACTTTGAGGAGCTGGCCGGTCATCGAGTCGTGGTATTTACGCATCGTCATCTTTCGGATATGAAGATAAGAAAACGGGGCCGGCATGTGCCGGCCCCGCATTCACTCACTTAGGCTGCCTCGCCCTTGGGAGCGTTGACATCCTCCGGGAGGGCGTTCTTGGCGGTCTCAACGAGAGCCTTGAAGGCGGCCGGCTCGTTCACAGCAAGCTCGGCGAGCATGCGGCGATCGACGTCGACCTCGGCAAGCTTGAGGCCCTGCATGAAACGGTTGTAGGTCATGCCTTCGGCACGAGCTGCAGCGTTGATGCGCTGGATCCAGAGCTTGCGGAACTCGTTCTTACGGACCTTGCGGTCGCGGTAGTTGTAGGTAAAGGAATGGGTGACCTGTTCCTTGGCCTTACGGTAGAGGCGCGAGCGCTGGCCGCGGTAGCCGCTGGCCTGCTCGAGAACGGTACGACGCTTCTTGTGTGCGTTTACTGCGCGCTTGACACGTGCCATGTTTCAAATCCTCCTTGGTCGGCTAGATGCCGAGCATCTTCTTGACGTTCTTGGCATCTGCCGGGCTGAGCACCTGGTCCGAGGACAGGCGACGGGTACGGCGCGACGACTTGTGCTCGAGGAGGTGGCGCTTGCCGGCCCTCTCACGCATAACCTTGCCGGATCCGGTGACCCGGAAACGCTTCTTGGCACCAGAGTGCGGCTTCATCTTAGGCATAGTTGTTTCCTCTTTCGTTGGCCGCAAGATCATTGCGGGCGGGGAGTTATGGGGGCTACTGGGCCTTCTGGGCCCGACGTGCTTCACGCTCGGCTTCGCGGCGACGGCGCTGGTCGGACTTGGCTTCTGACTTCTTACGGATCGGCGCAATGACCATGACCATGTTGCGGCCGTCCTGACGCGGATGCGATTCGACGGTGCCGACCTCTTGGAGGTCCTCCGCCATCCGCTGCAGTAGCTTGACTCCCATTTCAGGGCGGGACTGTTCACGTCCACGGAACTGGATCATCACCTTGACCTTGTCGCCACCGTTCAGGAACCGCTCAGCGTGGCCCTTCTTGGTTTCGTAGTCATGGGTGTCGATCTTGAGGCGAAGCCTGATCTCCTTGAGCTGGGTATTCACCTGGTTACGGCGAGCATCACGGGCCTTCAAAGCGGCCTCGTACTTGTACTTGCCGTAGTCCATCAGCTTGGCTACCGGAGGTTCAGAGTTCGGCGCAACCTCGACCAAGTCTAGATTGGCTTCCTGTGCTAGGCGTAGTGCATCCTCAACGCGGACGACACCGACCTGCTCGCCGGCGGGGCCGACAAGTCGTACCTTGGGCACCCGGATCCGCTCATTGACTCTTGGTTCGTTGATAATTGCTCCTCTGTATTCTCGACGTGTACGCGCACGGAGCAGAGGTGTCACGGCAGACAACTGTCCGCCATGGTGACTCTCATAACCCGGTACCGTAGGCACCCAGGTGGGATCTCTCCGCTTGCGTCCCGGTCCTGTTGACCGGTCGGTCGGCTTCTATCGTACCAGAACACGAAACATCCGCCCCTGTGTTTTCTGTTACGGGGGCGGATGTTCCTGTGGCATTCGTTACCGAAGCACCTGTCCTCACCCAACTTCAGGCCTAGGGCCTCATGCTCGAACTCCGGTGCAGGAGGTGGTCGGCTTGGGTCGAGACGGCGTCGAGCCAGGCCATTTAAACGAAGCCAGGCCAGTCGCACGGATCGTGGCTACTCGAACGAAGCCAGGGCAATCGAGTCAAGCTAGACCTTTTGAGCAAAGCTACACCGTGCGAGGCCAGCTATGCGGTGCGGGCGGGGATCAGTTCGATCGAGTCGACCCTGTGCTGGAGTTCTTCGATCTGGCCGAGCCGCTGGCTTGCCTCGTTGAGTGCCGCGGAGATCAGCTCGCGCGGTGCCTCACCGTCGACGGCAATGACGATGGCCGTCTCGGCCTTGCGGCCCGGGGTGATCTGAATGCCCTTGAGGCCCTCGATGCCGGCAAGTGCGCGGGCAACGATTGTCGGCAACTCCTCGTCCCGCCAGGGTGCGGTCCACCGCTCCCCTGTTGCGAGAGCATTGACCGCGGGCCTGCCAAGAAGCATGGGCCGGTCGGATGCTGCGTCGAGAACGAGAAGGGAGTCCGCTTCGGCGACCGCGGCAATGGCGGCGTTCTGCGTGTGCACGGGAACGGGCCGTGCCTTCGGGTTCCAGTTCATGAGTGCCTCAACCGAGGAGAAGATCGGCATGGCCGCACGACCGTCCGGTGCCTCCACAGCCAGCATCGCGGCTGCCTTGCACGGGTCCTTATCCTGGGAGGCGTGATCGACAACCCCGCCGTCGGCCGTGCGGCCCGGGTGATCGTGGGCGAGCACGGGAACGAGAACGCGGCTGTCCGGGAGGACATTGACGATGGCCTCGAGGCGGGGAGCAAACTCCTCCAGGTCGAGTGCCTCGGCAAGTGCCGGAACTGTTTTGCCGTCGTCGTTCGCGAACGGGTTCGGCTTGAGCTTGTCCTGTGCGGTGCTCACTGCTCTCCCGCCACCTCGATAGCCTCGGGAAGGGTAAAGGCGCCCGCGTAGAGGGCCTTCCCGACGATGGCTCCCTCGACACCGATATCGGTGAGCGCACGCAGCGCCTCAATATCAGCAAGGGTGGCAACGCCACCGGAAGCAATGACGGGAGCATCGGTGCGGGCGCAGACCTCGGAGAGCAGGACCGTGTTCGGTCCCTCCATGGTGCCGTCCTTCGCCACGTCGGTAACAACGTATCGGGAGCAGCCTGCCTCGTTGAGGCGGTCAAGAACCTCGAAGAGTTCACCGCCGTCCCTTGTCCAGCCGCGTGCGGACAGGGTGCGGCCGCGTACGTCGAGGCCAACGGCAACCTGGTCGCCGTATTCCTTGATGACACGTTCGGTCCACTCCGGGTCCTCCAAAGCAGCCGTGCCCAGGTTGACGCGGGTGGCACCGGCAGACAGCGCCGCCTTCAGTGACTCGTCGTCGCGGATTCCGCCGGAGAGCTCAACGCGGACGGTGCTTTCGGCAACGATCTGGCGGAGCAGTTCCCGGTTGTCACCGCGACCAAACGCCGCATCAAGATCCACAAGGTGGAGGAAGGTTGCGCCTCCCGCGATCCAGTCGCGGGCTACGTCGGCCGGTTCGCCGTATCCGGTTTCGGTTCCTGCTTCACCGCGGAGCAGGCGCACGGCCTTGCCCTCGACAACGTCGATCGCGGGGAGGAGCTGCAGTGGTTTCGTCATGGTTATCCTTTGAGCGTGGAGAGCCAGTTGCGGAGCAGGCGCAGCCCTGCCTCGCCGGACTTCTCCGGGTGGAATTGAACAGCTGAGAGCGGGCCCTGCTCGATTGCCGCAACGAAGCGGCCACCGTGGCTAGCCCAGGAAATAGCGGGAGGTGCGAAATGATCGTCAGCATCTTGGGCAGGATCGGTCTGCACACCGTAAGAGTGCACGAAGTAGAACCGTTCGTTCTCAATCCCGGCAAAAAGCTTCGAGCCCGGTGCGGTTTCCACGGTTGACCATCCCATGTGCGGAACGATCTCGGACGGCAACTTGGTGACGGTGCCCGGGAATTGGTTCAGGCCGGGCTCACGGCTCCCGTGCTCCTCGGAGGCCTCGAAGAGCACCTGCAAACCAACGCAAATACCCAGCACCGGCAAGCCGCCTGCAAGACGGCGCTCAATGAACCGGTCGCCCCGCAAGGCCCGCAGGCGTTTCACAACGGTGTCGAAGGCACCCACGCCGGGAACGACCAGACCGGCCGCGGACATAGCCTCGCCAGGATCGGACGTGAGTGACACGTCGGCGCCCGCTTGCGCGAGCGCACGGACTGCGGAGTGGACGTTGCCAGATCCGTAGTCGAAGACGGTTACCTTCACGAACCGTCCTTGCCGAAGAAGCGGCGAGGCCTGCGAGGGGGCAGGGCCTCCCCAGCATCCGGCTTGCCCTTGGCGAGCTTCTCGAGGAAGTTCGACTGGATCTCACCGGAACGGATCGCGCCCTTAACCTTGGAGGGCTCGGTGTCACCGAGCAACATCTCTTCGAGGACGGACTCCCCCGTGGCCACGATCAGTCCGGCCGGAACGTCGTCGACCTTGCCCTTGTGGTCAAAGGCAAGTGCGGTAACGAGGCCGGACACACCCTCTTCGTTGCCGACATCCTCACCGAGTTCAGCAGTGAGTGCGATAACGCCCTCGCGGGTCAGGCTCGCAAGCTTCCGCGCCACAGCATCGCGATCGTCAGCATCAAGAACGTCGGGATCCTTATCGCCGTCGCCAGCGTCGGAGCCATCGCCGGAACCAGCCTGGGAGGGCTCTGCTGGGGCGTCGCCAGCTTCCGCGGACTGCACAGCGTCCGCAGGAGCAGCCAAAGCTTCGGTCTTCGAGTCGGCGGAGCCTTCTGCCGATGGCTCCTCGGTTGCGGCCACCTTGTCGGCGCCCTCGCCGTCACCGGGGGCTCCTCCGAGGAGCTCGGAGATGTCCCAGTCATCAAAGACCGGCACCGGCATGTCGTGCACCACCATGGCGCCGTTCTTGGAGGGAACGACCCAAACGTCGAGTCCGTGGAGTTTGCAGATGCCGGCGAGGACGTCGGCCTTCTTGAACGGGGTCAGGATGACATAGCGTTTCGTGTTTCCACTCATAGCTTTCCCTTCGTCGATGGGATTGTCGTGACGCGGGGATCGGGTTCAACAGCGGTACGGAGCGCCCGGGCGAATGCCTTGAACTGGGATTCAACAATATGGTGGGGGTCGCGTCCGCGGATCACGTCAATGTGCATGCAGATACCGGCGTGGAAGGCGATTGCTTCGAAGACGTGGCGGGTCATGGAGCCCGTGAAGTGACCGCCAATGAGGTGGTATTCCTGGCCGGCCGGTTCGCCGTCGTGGACAAGGTAGGGGCGACCGGAGATATCGACAACTGCCTTGGCGAGTGCCTCGTCGAGCGGGACGGTGGCGTCACCGAAGCGGCGGATCCCCCGCTTGTCACCGAGTGCTTCACGAAGTGCTTCGCCGAAGCAGATCGCGGTGTCTTCCACAGTGTGGTGCACGTCGACGTCGACGTCACCGCGGGCCTTGACCGTGAGGTTGATGAGGGAGTGGCGGGACAGCGCGGTCAGCATGTGGTCGTAGAACGGGACCCCGGTGTCGATATCCGAGGTGCCGTCACCGTCAAGATCGAGGGTGAGCGAAATGGTCGACTCGCTTGTCTCCCGGTTGATTGTTGCTGTTCTCATGCCAGTGCCTCTTCCAGTGCCGCGAAGAATGCGTCATTCTCCTCAGGTGTGCCAACGGATACTCGGAGCCAGCCGTCGGGGCCGACCTCTCGGATAAGGATTCCGCGATCAAGGAGATCAGCGAATATCCGGTGCCTGTCCGGGAAGGTCCCGAACATGACGAAGTTTGCGTCCGATGGTGCCACCTCTAAGCCTAGCGAACTTAACCGCTCCGCCATCTCATTCCTTGCTTCCCGAATGCCCTGAACTTGGGAGAGCTGCTCGGAAGAATGGGCAAGTGCCGCGCGTGCGGCGGCCTGCGTGAGGGCCGACAGGTGGTACGGCATACGAACAATGCGGAGCTGGTCAACGATTTCTCGCGACGTGCCAAGATAGCCAAGGCGTAGCCCGGCCGCCCCAAATGCCTTCGACATTGTCCGGCTCACCGCCAGGTTGTCGTAGGTGGAGAGAAGCTCGAGTGCCGAGGGAACTCCGTCCCTGCGGAACTCTCCGTACGCCTCGTCGACGACCACGAGGCAATCGGATCCGGGAGCATCCTCGGGGCCGTTACCGATCGAGGCCTCCATAACAGCCGTGAGTTCGTCAGTGCTCAGTGCCGTCCCCGTCGGGTTATTCGGGCTGGCAAGGAGAACAACGGCGGGACGGTACCGGGCAAAGATGTCGGAGAGTTCCGCAAGGTCGATCGAGAAGTCGTCCTTGCGGGGCACTGGCACCATGGTCGAGTTCGTGTCCCTCGCGTACTCCGGGTACATCGAATACGAGGGAATAAATGTCAGGACCGAACGGTCGGGCCCTGCGAAGGCCTGGAGAATGTGGAGCATGACTTCATTGGAGCCGTTGGCGGCCCAGATCTGCTCGGGAGCAAGCCGGACCTTCGACTCGACCGCAAGGTAGTCGGCAAGATCCTGGCGCAGGTCGAGGAACTCCCGGTCCGGGTAACGGTTCAGTGTCCCGGCGGCGCCGGCCACGGCACTTGCGATATCTGCGATCAGTGCGGGACTTGGCGCATAGGGGTTCTCGTTGACGTTGAGCGCGACGGGAACGTCGAGCTGCGGTGCGCCATAGGGTTCAAAGCCGGCAAGTGCCGGGCGATAAGGAATGCTCACGCCCCGATTCTACGGAATCTCAAGGCCGGACGATATTCCCGTCCATGTCCGTACCACCACATCTCCCCCAAGTCGCGTTGAAGCCGCCCAATAACAGCATGAGCCGGTAACGGCATACAGCGCCTGCGATAACCACCAACCCCGGCATTAGCACGCAGGGACTAGCAAGAGTCATCCTGGCCACCCGGCCCCGCACCTTACCCGGTCCTGTCAGGTCCGAACGATCGCAGCCCCGGGGCCGGGAAACCCGCGTCTACCGGAACCTATCGGGCGATGAGAACGGCGGGTGCGTGGTGGAGGACTGCAAGAGCAACAGATCCTAGGCTCTTATCGTCTCCCCCGTTACCGTTCGGGGCAACAACGATGAGGCGGCTGATTCCAGCGGCGTCGATCAGCGAGTCGGTGGCGTGCGCCTGGATGTGCACGAATTCGGATTCCACGTCCGGGAACTTCGCGGCGACTTCGTCGAAGCCTTTCTTGCTGAGTTCCACGGACTTGTCGATCTCCCCCTGTAACCAATCCTTGCGCGGACCGTCGGGAATATTGGCAAGGCCGGCAGCGGAATGCTGGTGGGCACGAAGGCCCCGCACGCTCGTTCCGGCAGCTCGAGCATATCGGAAGGCAGCCTTGACGGCACGGAAGGAGTTTGCTTCGGGGCCGACGCCAACGGTGATGGGGCCATCCATGTCGTACGCGGCATCGCGAACAACAAACGTGGAGCAGTGAGCATTGGCCGCCACCTTCGTGGCGACAGACCCCACCAGCATGCGGTGGACGGCGCCCTGCCCACGGGCGCCAACGACGATGAGGTCTGCGTATGCGCTCGCTTTAATGAGGCTCGGAGCGGACTCGCCCAGCACCCATTCAGTTTCAACGTCAAGGTCTGGGAACTTCTGGAGAACGGCATCCTTGGAGTCGACTAGGATCTTTTCGATCCGCTCTTTTTCCTCTTTCGGGGGTTCTGGGTCATAGGCCAGAATGGCGAACAGCGGCGAATAGGCTGACATGATCCGCAGGTGCTTGCCATAGCGGTCTGCGATACGAGCGGCTTCTAGGACGGCATAGCGCGCACGGATGGAGCCATCCGTGCCCACAATTATTGGTCGATCGTGAGGCACGCAAACCACTTTAACGCATCTGGCTCAATTGGCCGATGACGAGTTCTGCCAGGACCGTGTGCCACGATTTGGTCATGACCGCTTCCCGTGACCTACCCGGCCGCCTCGCCTCCCTGGTGGGCACCATTACTGCAGCACCGGGTCCCGTTCACGTGGTCTGCTCCTCCCCCGTTCAACTGGACCTTATCGCTCGCGTATGTCGGGAATCCGGCGCGCCCCTGTCAATTTACGGCGTTGCCGCCTACCGCAACTCAGCCGCCCGCGACGAGGTCTCCCACGGAGCCACCAAGGGATTCCTGTACGCCGAGCCAAGCGGCCCCTCAAGCGCTCCCCTGGGCCCGACAAGTCACCAGCCATCGAACACTGGGACAGATCCCTTGCACGGGCGGGAATCAGCTACTCCGGATAGGTCAGGGGCCGCCGTTATTCGCGTTCGCGATATTCGCGATCAAAGCTCGGACCGGGTCCTGGTGGCACGAATCCGCACCATCGTCGAAGAGGAAACAGCCCGCGGTGTGGACTTGCCTGCGCTTGGTGTGTGGCCGTCGGGAAGCCGGCTTTCCGCGCAGTCGCGGCTCCTGCCCGGCAAGGCTCTTGCGCACCTCGAGGCGCTCGGGCTCGGCGAAGATGTGGCAAAGGTTCTCAACGGGCCGGATGGGGATTTCCCGCCCGACCTGCGTCCGGCCTGCCAGGATCTCCTGGGCTCATGGGGCCAGCTGTCTGGCAGGACCAGGATCGGTGCGGTCGTATCCGCACCGAGCACCGATCATCCGCGCCTCGTGAACCATCTTGCTTCCGGGATTGGCGTGATGCTGCGGGCTACGTATGCCGGCGAGCTTGCGGGTTTGCGGGATGCTCGAGGCCCGGAGAATGCGGCGGAGCGGGTGCGGCGGATTGCGGGGCAGCTACGGCTCGACCCCAGTCTTGTTGATGTTCGGCTTATTGCCGGGCAACACGCTCTGCTGGTCGGTGACCGCTGGGTGGAGGGGTGGACAATAACGGTGGCCGGGCAACTCCTGCTGAGCGCCGGCGCACTGTCCGTTCGCCCGTTTACTCTGAGTACCGGTATTCGATCGGCACGCCGTTGATGATGGTGCCGAACGTGGCGGGACCGTTCTCTGCGTGCTCTTCCGAGGCCGAATAGACAACCATGCCGTCCCCGGTGCTATCCGGTTGGGCCTGATAGTAGTCGGCGGAGCCGAAACGGCTCATGAAGCTGTAGGCAGCCGCGTTCACATCGGTGTCACCCGGGAGGACCTTCACGACAGCTTCGACATCGTAGTCTTCGAGGAGGTTAACGACCCCTCCGGACTTCACGGGACTCGACACCCACACGGTGACGGTCTCGTCTTCGAAGCTATATCCGCGGTAGATCTCCTCGAACTTCTCGGAAGCGTCGAGTAGAGCGTAGTGCCTGTTGTCTTCGTTCAGGTACCAGGTGTACGCATTCGACCAGGGCATGTCGTACACCTCAATGTAGGTGGAGACTTCTTCTCGAACGTCGTCTTCGACAGCGAAACGCGGTTCGACTGAGCTTTCAAAGTTTACGTCATCCACATAGGAGGGTGACACAGAATCGATGCCGCCACCGATTGCTGTTAAGGCGGCTAGTGCCACACCCACTATCATGAACGCTCCACATCCAGCTCCTGAAATCTTATCGCAAGAGATCATATCAACGGGATTACCAACGAAGTCCAGTTCGTAACCCTATTGTTATGAACGCTCAATCGCTACACTTCGTCCCTGCGGACCAGGAGGGAGGTGCCGTGCGCGGGCAGGTCTTCCGCATTTGCAAAGGTCACAAGGGGTGTCGTGATGTCTGCGAGGGCCTCGCGAGAGTAGGTGACCTGCTGGACCGACTTTAAGAAAGCGTGCACACCAAGACCCGAGCTATAGCGCGCCGTCCCACCCGTGGGAAGCACATGATTCGACCCCGCAAGGTAGTCGCCGGCCGGAACGGGAGTGTAGTCGCCAAGGAAAATGGCTCCAGCATTGTGCACCCGGGCAGCCACCTGTTCCACGTCGCGCGTGTGGATCTCCAGGTGCTCCGCGCCGTAGGCGTTCACCACTTCGAGGCCGTCATCGATGTCGGCAACGAGCACGGTCCCCGACTGGGGTCCCGACAGAGCCGTACGCACGCGCTCCTCGTGCTTCGTGGCAGACACGAGTTCTTCAAGTTCGCGATCTACCGCGTCAGCCAGCTCAACCGAATCGGTGATGAGAACGGATGCTGCAGCCGGATCATGCTCGGCCTGAGACAGCAGATCGGCCGCCACGTAGCGCGGGTTCGCCGAATCATCGGCAAGAATAGCGATCTCGGTAGTTCCCGCCTCGGAGTCGATGCCAACGGTGCCATGAACGAGGCGCTTTGCGGCGGCCACGTAGATATTGCCCGGGCCCGTGATGACGTCAACGGGCTGGCAGCTACCTGCGCCGTAGGCGAACATGCCGATCGCGCCGGCGCCACCGGCCGCGTACACCTCGTCAATGCCGAGGAGCGCACACGCGGCAAGAATCGTCGGGTGCGGCAGGCCGCCGAAGGCGGTCTGGGCCGGGGAGGTCAATGCGATCGAGGGAACGCCAGCGACCTGTGCGGCAACGACATTCATGACGACCGACGATGGATAGACGGCAAGGCCGCCGGGCACGTAGAGGCCGACGCGGCGGATCGGGACCCAGCGCTGCTTGATGGTGCCGCCCGGGACGATGCTGACGGTCTTCTCCTCCGGCATCTGGCCTTCGTGGCCGGCACGCACGTGCTTGATTGACAGCTCGATGGCTTCGACAAGCTTCGGGTCCAGCTCGGCGAGAGCCTCGTCGATGGCCTGCTTGGGAACGGCAATGGTCTCGGGGCGGACACCGTCGAAACGCTCGGCCTGATCGAGGAGTGCCTGGTCGCCATGCTCGCGCACGTCGGCAACGAGCGGACGGACTGCCTCCAGGGCAGCATCGATGTCGATGGCGGCGCGGGGCAGCGAGTCGGTCAGGGAAGCGGAGTTAACACCGGTTCGGAAGTCGAGTCGAGACAGCATGCCCCCATTCTATTCCCCGACTGGCTCGTCCGCCTTCGCGTCCACTGTCTCGTTGGCCGCATCGCTCTCGTTCGCCCCGGCGTCGGCCCTCTTATTAGCGGTAGCGTCGATTGCCCCGCCCCATCGCCTATCCCTGCGAGCATAGGTTTCAATCGCATCCCACAGGTCGGTGCGGTCGATATCGGGCCAGGCCTTGTCGGAGATCACGATCTCGGCGTAGGCCGACTGCCACAGAAGGAAGTTCGAGAGCCTCTTCTCGCCTCCCGACCTCCAAAACAAGTCGACGTCGCTCATGGGCTGATGAAGGTAAGAAGCAAAAGTTTCGGCGTTCACCTTCTTCGGGTTTAGCTTGCCGTCGGCGGCGTCCCGGGCAATAGCGGAAGCCGCGTCCACGATCTCGGAGCGTCCCCCGTAGTTCACGCACATGTTCACGATCAGGCCCGTATTGTTTTTGGTCATTTCTTCGGCGACCTCGAGCTCCTTAATCACGGAACCCCAGAGCTTCGGCTTACGCCCGGACCAGCGCACGCGCACACCCCATTCGTTCAGGGTGTCGCGCTGACGGTGGATCACGTCCCGGTTGAAGCCCATGAGGAACCGGACCTCGGAGGGGCTTCGTGACCAGTTCTCGGTCGAGAAGGCATAGGCGGAGAGTTCTTTCACTCCCATTTCGATCGCACCCGCAATGACATCAAGGAGAACCGGTTCGCCGTTCTTGTGTCCCTCGGTGCGAGGCAGTCCCCGCGCGTTCGCCCACCGACCATTCCCATCCATGACGATTGCGACGTGGCTGGGAACAAGCTCTCTCGGGATCTGGGGCATAACTGCGCCCGGGAGCGGAGGCGGTTGGATCGGCATAGGGGTCCTAGATGTGGGAGAGGGATTTGATGCGGTGCTCGAGATGCCATTGGGCGTGCGCGGAGGCCAGGCTCTTCGTTTCGTGACGGGTGCCTTCCGTCTGTTCGTCGGCCCCGTCCCAGTCTCCCGCCAGTAGCGAATCCAGCAGGCCTATCGCGGCCCGCGAGGGTGCGGCAGATCCCGGAGGTCGGCACGCCATACACACGGTGCCGCCCGCGGGAATCGAAAAGGCGTCGTGCGGCCCGTCGGCGCCGCAGGAGGCGCAGTCGCGAGTTGAGAGCTCGAAGCCGGCGATCGCCATGGCCCGGAGCAAATAGGCGGCAACAATAAGTTCGGGGCGGTGCTCGTTGTTGGCGAGCGAGTGGAGGGCGCCGTGGAGCAGGCGGTACTGGGCGGTGTCGGGAATACCCTCTTCGAGGACAAGCTTGTCGGCCGTTTCCAGGAGGACGGCACCGCAGGTGTACCGGTCGAAGTCCCAGGCTATTTCCGCACCGTAAGCGTGGATCGATTCGACCTGGGTTATAACATCGAGGGTTCGACCACGATAGAACAGAATGTCGGCGTGCGAGAACGGCTCCATTTTCGCGCCAAAGCGCGACTTGGTGCGGCGGACACCCTTGGCGACCGCCCGCACCTTGCCGTGGTTCTTCGTGAGCAGGGTGATGATCCTGTCGTGCTCTCCCAGCTTGTGGGTACGCACGACAATCCCTTCGTCACGGTAGGTCTTCACCAGATCATCTTATTCCAGGCCCCTGGCAGACGCACGAAGCGCCTGCCAGCGGCGGGTTCAACGACGTCTGAAAGACCGGCTTGGATTCGTTAGCGGCGGGTGCGGTTCAGGGCCGAGATGATCGACTTAAAGGACGCGGTCATGGTCGACGGGTCGATACCGACGCCCCAGAGAACC
This sequence comes from Flaviflexus sp., assembly GCF_052087705.1. Lineage (NCBI taxonomy): Bacteria > Bacillati > Actinomycetota > Actinomycetes > Actinomycetales > Actinomycetaceae > Flaviflexus > Flaviflexus sp. The sequence goes on from NZ_JBQCYC010000018.1 coordinate 16,335, forward strand.
TGGTCATCAATTTCGGCCTCGACAAAGGCTGCGGCCGTTGCGTCCCGGCCCTCCGACAGCGCGTGCTCCGCGTAGTCGAGGACGTGGATGCGGTGGCCGAGCTGCTCGATTGCGGCAACGAATGCGTCGATCGGGCCGTTACCGGAGGTGGTGATTTCCCTGTCTTCACCGGACACGGAGATCGTGACGGTCAGGTGCGAGCGAGCGTCCTCATCGGTTGTCATGCTGGTGCCCTTGAGCGCGTACATGCCCCAGGGTTCCAGGCCGTCGACCTCGGAGGCCGGCAGGTATTCGTCGGCAAAGATGTGCCAGAGCTCGTCTGCCGTGACCTCGCCACCCGATGCATCGGTGTGGTTTTTGACGATCTGGGACAGTTCGATCTGTAGGCGACGGGGCAGGTCCAGGTTCTTCGTCGTCGACAGCAGGTAGGCGACGCCACCCTTGCCGGACTGGGAGTTGACGCGGACAACGGCCTCGTAGGTGCGACCGAGATCGGCGGGGTCGATCGGCAGGTAGGGCAGATCCCACGTGTCGTCGCCCGTCTCTTCAATCTTCTTGCGGCGCGCTTCGAAGCCCTTCTTGATGGCGTCCTGGTGGGAGCCGGAGAAGGAGGTGTAGACGAGGTCGCCGACGTAGGGCATGCGGGCGGGAGTTTCCATCCGAGTGCAGTACTCGACGATCTTCTGGACCTCGTCGATGTTTGAAAAGTCGATTTGAGGGTCGATGCCCTGCGTGTACAGGTTGAGGCCCACGGTGACGAGGTCAACGTTGCCGGTGCGCTCGCCCTGCCCGAACAGGCAACCCTCGACGCGGTCGGCTCCGGCCAGCATGGCCAGTTCCGAGGTAGCCACGCCGGTGCCGCGGTCGTTGTGGTTGTGGGCGGACAGGACCACGTGTTCGCGCCGCGACAGGTTCTTGCTCATCCACTCGATCTGGTCGGCGTATACGTTGGGGGTGGCACGCTCAACGGTGGAGGGCAGGTTGAGGATGATCTCGCGATCATCGGCCGGCTGCCAGATGTCCATGACCGCTTCGCAGACCTCGAGGGCAAAGTCGAGTTCGGTGTCGACAAAGATCTCGGGGGAATACTGGTAGCCGACGATGACGTCGTCATCCATGACCTTTTCCAGGTAGTCCATAACGTCGCGGGTGCCGTCAATGGCGAGCTGCTTCGTGGCTTCCTTGTCATTGCGGAACACGACGTTGCGGAAGACGGGTGCGGTCGCGTTGTACAGGTGGACCGTGGCCCGCGGGAAGCCTTCGAGAGCATCAATGGTCCGGTGAATAAGGTCGGTGCGGGCCTGGGTAAGAACGGAGACGGTGACGTCTTCGGGAACCGCGTCATCGTCGACGAGGGAACGGACGAAGTCCAGGTCGGTTTGGGAGGCGGCCGGGAAACCAATCTCGATTTCCTTGTATCCCATTCTCACGAGCAGATCGAACATGGCTCGTTTGCGGGCGGGATCCATGGGCTCAATGAGTGCCTGGTTGCCGTCCCTCAGGTCGGTCGAGAGCCAGCGGGGTGCCTTCGTGATGCGCTTGCCGGGCCACTGACGGTCCGGCAGGTCAACGGGGTTTGTGTCGAGGAAGGGCCGGTACTTGCCGAATGGCATGCCGGAGGTGCGTTGCTGATTATGTGGTCCGGAGGTTTTCACTGCTTTTCCTGCTCTGCTTGTCGAAGGACCGGCGCAAGCTAACTCCGCGGTGAGGGGCCGGTCTGATCAGGCCTCGCCGCGGCAACTAAGCAGGAGGTTACGCATAGCGTTAGTGTACGCCGATCCGCACGGAGTTAAGCAAGCAGGCGCGTCGCGTCCCGCTTGCCGTACTCTCATGCCGTTCAAGACAAACCTAGTTGGCGTCGTCGTATTCGGACGGGTTGTCCAGCTTGTGGAGATCGTCGGTTGTCACCAGTCGGGTGGCAACCGAGTGCTCGACGAGGCGGGCCCTGCGGTTCACGGCAAGCTTGCCGGGACCGCCGTGGAGTCCGCGGATGCCGTAGCGGGTGAGGCGTTCACAAATGTGGTCCAGCTTGCGGTTGAACCGCGTGATCGGCCATCCCAATCGGTCGGCGGCCTGCTGGGAGGACGGGATCGACGAGGTCGTGCCCCGGCCCGTGAGGACGGGCTCGGCAAGGGCAAGGATAAGAAGAATCTGGGACGGGGTGAGTTCGACGGGACCGATTGTCGTCTCCCCCGCGTCGTCCGTGTCGGCCACGTGGGAGGGCAGGTAGGCGGGCTCGTCGTTAAAGATCGTCATCTCGTACGTCGTCGGGCCCGCCGTGAACAGCAGAACCGTCTGGGGATAGACGAGAGGGAGCTTGGCGCCGGGTGCCAGGTAGGCCTGGGTTGCACCATCGTTATCGGCAAGAGTCGCGGACAGCCGGGAGCCAACGTTTTCGATCCAGTACATGCCGTCAACGAAGCTGATTGTCAGGAACCGGCGGTGCAGGTACTGGTTGTCATCGAGCTCGAGAGGTCCCTCGCGTCCGATGAGGAACGGCTCTTCCTTGTCGACTGTGTACCACTCGCCGACAAATTCGATTGATACGGTCATTGCCTAATCCTTCCCTCGTGTGGGGTCCATGCTAGCCGGAATGGCGCGTGCAACAACAACGGTAGCGTTATCGTGTCCTCCCATTTCTAGCGCAGCATCGACGAGAGCAGTCGCTATCTCGCTCGGGTCTTTATCGGCGTTTTCGCTGATAATCCAGGCAATATCCTCATCGTCAAGTTCGTCGGAGATCCCGTCGGAGCAGGCAATGAGGAGTTGTCCCCTTGCTTCGACGAGACGGAAGTCCGGTTGCGACGATACTGCGGTACCAACCGCGCGGGTCACGATGGACCGGCGGGGATCGATCCGCGCCTGGGCCTCGGTCAGCATTCCCGTTTCCATGAGCTCCTGGACAAGCGAATGATCGCAGGTGAGCTGCTGGAGAGAACCGTCCTCGAACGTGTACAGCCGCGAGTCTCCCACGTGGAAGATCAGCCAGCAGTCGCGGGCAGTTCCCCTGCCGAGAACGGCACCGACAATGGTGGTGCCGGATTCGCCGCCGTTCTTTTTCGCTCGCACCTTTGCGAGCTTCGTATCGGCCTTGGTGATAGCTGACTTGATTGCGGAGCGGGCTTCGGCGGTGGTGCCACCAAACGTGCAGTCTTCGAGGGCCGCAATCATGGTTTCAGCGGCGTAGTCACCTCGGTCGAGCCCTCCCATGCCGTCGGCAACGGCAATGACCGGGGCGGCGTCGAGGTAGCGGTCCTCCTGCTTGGTGCGCACGTGACCGACGGCGGTCGCATGCCCCGTCTCGATCGTCATGTTCTCCGCGTGCCACGCGGGACGCTTCTCTTTAACCTTGCTCATCATGTTCATAAGTTCTTCTGGCCTCAGCCCTGATTGATTATGTCAGAGCCGTCAAGAGGGACGGGTAGACGTTCCAGTAGGCAAGCGCCGCAAGCAGGGTGGCGAGACCGATGATGGCGGTGACGGTGACGGCATGGGCAATGCCCTTGAGCGGTCTGGCCCGCCACCAGGCATGCAGCAGCCGGATCACCATGCCCGCCGCCAGTATCGCAACGCTCTGGCTCAGGAGCCAGCCCCCGCGGACTATGAACGCGTCTGTTTGGTAGGACAGGGCGAGCTCCGCGACTTGCAGGATGTACCAAATAAACACCGCCCATGCGGCAACCACGGTGAGCCCGGCCGTCACGAGCGGCCACCCGATTCCCTTGAGGGCGAGCAGCGGCTTCTTCTTGATTCTGATCTGGCCGATAAGGCCGCCGAGGAAGCCAATAACGGTGAGTGCGAGACCGGCGATAAGGATGACGATCGCGGCGGTGCCGGATGCGTACCAGCGGGGCGAGCCCGGCTTTTCTGCCGTAAAGTTCTGCACCGGCTGATCCCCGGCAATCTGCGGGTAGGCGTTCGCCGTGGCCGGCAATCCGTTGATCCACCGGGACAGGTCCCGTCCAGCATCGGTCGACAGGACAAGCTTCCCCTCATCGTTTGTTATCCGCAGCCCGTGGTCGGCGTCCTCGTAGTAGCGGAGCGTATAGTTCGTGTTTCCGTTTTCCGCAAGGTCGGAAATGATGAGGTCTGCGCCCTGAATGACGGGCATGGAGAAGTCGCCGGTGCCGTACATGATGAGGACGGGCTGATGGATCTGCTGCTGGTAGGGGCTCACGTCGAAGTCGATGTAGTCGAAGCCACCCGGTAGCTCCCCACCGATGAGGCGGGGAATGGCCTGGAGGATCTGCTCGGGAACGCCGAGCTTCCGCAGGTACGTGTCCGCGGCGAGCGCACCCTGCTGCCTAATGGGAAGCACGGGCCCCGACACGAGAATGACGAAACCAACGTTCGGTTCGTTCGCGGCAACGATGGGAGCGATGAATGCGCCCTCGGATTCGCCGTACACGCCCACCGAGAAGGCGTCGATGCCGGGTTGCTCGATGAACCAGTCCCACTGGTTCTCGTACGCATCCGCCAAATCCATATAGTTCCTGGCCGTCACCGAATAGGAGTCGAGCGGCTTATCGCCCACGAGGGTGGCGATCCCCGCAGAGGCCAGCGTCGTGGCGTGCTGGCGGAACGCCGTGTGCATGTGGGTGCCGGTGCCGTGCATGAAGATAACCCCGGGGACGGGGTGGTCGACACCGACGGGTGTGCGAAGCGTTGCCTGGATTGTTTGACCATCGTCGAGTTCGATGTCGACGATTTCTTCTTCGACCGCGTAGGTGCGAGGCGGGGTTGTGATTGCGTTGGAGCCGATTGTCGTGTCGGCCGTGACGGGAACGATTTGGTTCAAATATGGGTCCGGGTTCCAGCCCGGACCCGCAATTGTCCCCCACATGCCGAGGATGAGAACGAGAATGATGGTCCCCGTTGTCCTCGGATGCCGCACGTCCTTCTTCATCAGAACCCGAGTCTACGCAAGAGCTTCGGGTCCCTCTGCCACTCCTTGGCTACGCGTACGTGAATGTCGAGATACACCCGGCACGCCAACAGCTTCTCGATCTCCTCGCGGGCCGCCTTCCCAACCTCTTTGAGCCGGGCACCCTTCGCTCCGATCACGATTCCCTTTTGGGAGCTGCGCTCCACGTACAGGTCGGCATGGATATCGATCAGCGGTGGACGCTTGTCCCCCGGCTTCTGGGCCCGCTCGTTCATTTCCTCAACGAGAACCGCAATGGAGTGCGGAAGCTCGTCCCGAACGCCTTCGAGAGCTGCCTCGCGAATAAGCTCGGCCACAACAATCCGCTCGGGCTCCTGAATCTCCTCACCCTCCGGGTAGAGGATCGGAGACTCCTCCATGAGTCCCACGAGCAGGTCCGCGAGGTATTCGACGTTATCGCCCGTCGTCGCGCTGACGGGAACGATTTCCTGGAAGTCGGCAAACTCGGCCACCTCGGCCAGGTGCAAAGCGAGCTGCTCTTTGGGCACCAGGTCGGCCTTCGTGACAACCGCTATAACGGGGGTGCGGGACTTCTTGATCTCTTCGAGAAGGTAAGCATCGCCCGGTCCCAGCTTGTCGTTCGCGGGCAGGCACAGGGCTACCAGATCGACATCGCCCAGGGTTTCGCGCACGAGATCGTTGAGCCGCTCGCCGAGCAGCGTGCGCGGCCGGTGCATGCCGGGGGTGTCGACGAGGATGACCTGGCCGCCTTCCCGGTTCACGATTCCGCGGATGACGCGGCGGGTGGTTTGGGGCCGAGCCGAGGTGATCGCAACCTTTTCGCCGACAAGCGCGTTCGTCAGGGTGGACTTCCCTGCGTTGGGCCTACCAACGAGGCTTACGAAGCCTGCTCGTGTCATGATTCCTCCGCCCTGGCAATCACGGTTGCCAGCCTCTTTCGTCGTCCTTCAAACCGTTCGGCTTGAAGGTGCAGGCCTAGAATATCTGTCTTCGACCCGGAGATTGGAATCAAGCCCAGTCCCTTGGCTAGCAGGCCGCCCGCCGTATCTACGTCGTCGTCCTCAATCTCGAGACCAAACAGTTCGCCAAGCTCGTCGATCGGGAGGCGCGCCGGCACCCGGTAGACACCTTCTTCCAGCATTTCCACTTCGGGTGCCGCATGGTCGTGCTCGTCAACCATTTCACCGACGAGCTCCTCGAGGAGGTCTTCGATGGTGACGAGGCCGGCGATACCGCCGTATTCGTCGACAACGAGTACCATGTGGAACGCATCCGCCTGCATGTCGTGCAGCACGTCGTCGACCGGCTTCATTTCGGGAACGAACACGGCTTCCCTCATGACATCCCCGACGGTGAGTTCATCCGTGTCGAAACGGCGGTGCGTTCGTCGCATGATGTCTTTGACGTAGAGAACGCCAGCAACGTCGTCGACGGTGTCTTCGATAACGGGGATACGGGAGTATCCGGAGCGGACGAACAGGGACACGGCTTTCTCAAGCGTTGTGTCTTTTTGAATGGTGATCATGTCGGTGCGGGGCACCATGACCTCGCGGACCATCGTGTCTCTCATGTCGATCACCGACTGGAGGAGAATGCGTTCGTCGTCTTCGAGTTCGTCCGACTCGCTCATTCTTTCCATCATGACCGACAGGTCATCGTCACCGTTCTCGTCCTCGTCCTTCTTCACGAAGGGCCGGAACGCCCACGTGGCCCACAGCAGCGGCGCCGAGAAGAAGCTGAGGGTGCGCACCGGGTGAGCATTGCCAAGCCTGCGGGGCGAGAACAGCCCCATGAGGGCAGCAACCAGCAGTGCCACAACGACAACGGCGAGAACAACCTGCCACCAGGCGCCCAGGAAGTCCGCCGCCAGCAGTGCCAGGACGGCACCCGCCACGATGTCTGAGATTGCCCGCAGGGAGTTCAAAGCCGCACGTGCGGCCGACCTCGAGTCGACGATTGCGGCAACCCGGGCTCCCCCGCGCTTGCCGGATGCCATGGCGTCGGCAGCTTCGGTGCGCGTGATTCGTGACAGCGCAGCGTCGGCCGCGGATGCACAGACCTCGATGAGGAAAAGTATGAGGACGGTGACGATAAGAGGTCCGACCGGGACCTCGTCGATCATGGGGGTCATTGACGTGTGGCGAGGAAGTTCAGTAGCAGCTTGCGTTGCAGGCCGAACATCTCCCTCTCCTCCTCGGGTGTTGCATGGTCGTATCCGAGTACGTGGAGGATCCCGTGCGTCACGAGAAGAAGCACCTCTTCAATGGTTGCGTGGCCGGCCACCTTCGCCTGCTCGGCAGCAACCGTGGGGCACACAACGACATCGCCGAGAAGCCCTTCGACGGGTTCGTGGCCCGCGGGGGCGGGACGGACCTCGTCCATGGGGAACGACAGCACGTCGGTCGGGCCTTCTTCGTCCATCCACTTCACGTGCAGATCGGACATGGTGGCCTCATCAACGAGCATGACGGTGAGGTCGGATGCTGGGTGGATCCTCATCTCGTCCAGCACGTACCGTGCCAGCCCGGAGATCTCCTCCCCATTGAGCACCGGCTCATAACCGGACTCGTCCGCGTATTCGATCAACGCCGCCTCCTGTTGTTGTTCTGCTGGGGCGGGTTCTCCGCACCCCAGCGTTCGTAAGCATCAATGATTTCCCCAACGAGCCGGTGGCGAACAACGTCGGCACTCGACAGGCGCGCAAAAGCCAGCCCATCAATGTCGGTGAGGATATTGCGGACCACCTTGAGGCCGGAAACGGTCCCTCCCGGCAGGTCCACCTGCGTCACGTCGCCCGTGATAACAGCCTTGGATCCAAAGCCGAGCCGGGTGAGGAACATCTTCATCTGCTCCGGCGTCGTATTCTGCGCCTCATCCAAAATAATGAACGCATCGTTGAGCGTGCGGCCACGCATGTAGGCAAGCGGGGCGACCTCGATAGTTCCCGCCGCCATGAGCTTCGGAATCGCTTCCGGGTCCAGCATGTCGTGCAACGCGTCGTAGAGGGGCCGCAGGTATGGGTCGATCTTGTCGTTGAGCGTGCCGGGCAAGAATCCCAGCGACTCCCCCGCCTCCACCGCGGGCCTTGTCAGCACGATCCGGGACACCTGCCGGGTCTGCAAAGCAACCACGGCCTTCGCCATCGCGAGATACGTCTTGCCGGTACCGGCCGGACCGATACCGAACACGACCGTGTTCTCGTCGATCGCGTCAACGTATTCTTTCTGCCCAACGGTCTTCGGGCGGATCGTCTTGCCGCGGTTGGACAGAATGTCGGTCGTCAGCACATCCGTTGGCGTGGACAAGCCGTCCTTCGTGATGGTGACCGCCCGGTCGACTGCGTCGACCGTCAGGGGCGTTCCGCCGCGGACAACCTCGATGAGTTCGGAGATGAGTGAGGACGCGAGTTCAACGGGCCCTTCATCGCCCGTAATGGTGATCTCGCGTTCGCGTACGTGAATGAGTGCGGGAGCTAGCCCCCTTTCGAGGGCCCGAAGGACCTCGTCTCGGTGGCCAAGGAGATTGATCAGTGGAACATCGTCGGGAACGTTGAGAACTTTCGTCACGCTTTACCTTCCTGCCGTGCGATCATTCTAGCCCCACGCACCCGACCTCACCTGCAAGACGGTCGCGGCAACTGCACCGGCCGTTCCCGACCGCAGAACCGACGGACCCAAGAGAACCGGCTCACCACCGGCGGATACCAGCAGTTCAAGCTCCGCTTCGCTGATTCCGCCCTCGGGACCCACGATGATCCACGCGGGACCGCCCGCAACATCTACGCCAGCAAGCCCCGTCTCGGCGCTCTCGTGGCAGATAAAGATCCGGGTGCCGCTGCTCGTGGATTCCCGCACTCGCTCAGCCAACTGCTCCGTTGTCGCAAGGGAGCTGACCTTCGGCAGGAATGCTTGCCGGGACTGCTTCATGGCGGCACGGGCTACCTGCTGCCACTTGGCCACGCCCTTATCGGCCTTCGGCCCCGACCATCGCACGATCGAACGATCGGCCTGCCACGGCACGATGCCGAGCACGCCAATCTCAACCGCGGATTCAATGGCCGATTCGTCGCGCCCGCCCTTGGCGAGCGCCTGAACGAGAGTCAGCCGGGAGACCGGCTCGGCCTCGACAACCGACTCCACGACGGTTCCCGACAGCAGGGATGGGCTGGACTGCGTCACCCGGACGGTGACGCGGAGCCCCCCGCCGTCGACGACGTCGATGCGTTCGCCGATCTCGGTGCGCTTGACGTGGGCGTGCTTTGCTTCATCGCCCTCGAGAACAAGGGTGTCCCCAAGATGATGGGGCTTACCGCGCAGGCCCTCGTCAAGATAGACGGGAAGGGTCACTTGAAGCGTTCCCTGAAGCGGGAAAACATCGAGGAGTTTTCGGAAACCAGCTTCGCCTCGGGTGCGTTCTCACCGCGGATCTCGGCAAGCTCCTTGAGGAGCTCCTTCTCCCGGCCGGAGAGCTTCGTCGGGGTGATGACATGAACATTGATGACCAGGTCGCCGCGGTCGGAACGGTGGAGCCTGCCCACGCCCTTGCCGCGCACGCGGAGCGACACGCCACCGGACGTACCCGGCTCGATCGTGATCTCCTCGGGGCCGTCGAACGATTCGATGTTCATGGTCGTGCCAAGGGCAGCCGCGGTCATGGGGATCTCGAGTTCGCACACGAGGTCGTCGCCCTGGCGGGTGAACTCCGGGTGGTCGGCTACGTGCACCTCGATAAACAGGTCGCCCTGGGGGCCGCCGGCCGGGCCAACTTCGCCCTTGCCCGACATGCGAATCCGCATGCCATCATCAATACCCGCGGGGATGTTGACGTTCAGGGTCTGCTGGGCGCGCACCCGGCCCTCTCCGGCGCAGTCGAGGCAGGGATCGGTGATAACCGTGCCGTGGCCCTGGCACACACCGCACGAGGTGGTGGACATGACCTGGCCGAGGAACGAGTTGGTGACCTTGCGGACCGAACCGGAACCGCCACAGGCCGAACAAGTTGTGGGTGCACTGCCTTCGCGGGAGCACGTGCCATTGCACGTGCCGCAGCGAACGGCCGTCTCGATGGTGATGTCGGTTTCGACGCCAAACACGGCGTCCTTGAGCTCGATCTCGACGGGGACAAGTGCGTCTTGGCCCCGCCTGCCGCGCGGCACGGGGCCGCGTGCGGCAGTGGAACCGCCGAAGAACGTGTCGAAGATGTCCTGGAAGGCACCGCCGAAGCCGGCTGCTCCCGCTCCCCCGTTACGGAGAGCGCTTTCGCCTCCCATGTCGTACAGTCGCCGCTTCTCATCGTTGGAGAGGACCTCGTACGCGACGGTCACCTCTTTGAACTCGTCAGCCTTGTCGGGCCCGGCAACGTCCGGGTGAAGGGTTCGAGCCTTCTTGCGGTAGGCCCGCTTGATCTCGTCCTGGGAGGCGCTCCTGGAAACGCCGAGAATGTCGTAGTAGTCAGCCACTAACGCCGGTTCTTTCTCATCGTGAATTACTTGGTCTTCGCAATCGCTTTAGTCAATCGTTCGCAATCGCTTCGGTCAAATCTGCTTCGTCAAATTCGTGGTTCGGCACTCATGTGCCGAGGATCCTTGTCAGGTAGCGGGCCACGGCCCGCACACTCACCATGGCTCCCGGGTAGTCCATGCGGGTGGGGCCCACGATCCCGAGACGCGCCACCCCCGGTTCACCGTACACGGATGTCACAACGGAGGCCTCTGACAGCCCCTCATCCCTGTTCTCCTCACCGATCGTGATAGCCAGCTCGTCACCGACCTCGGCGAATAGCCGTAGCAGGACAACCTGCTCTTCGAGTGCTTCAAGAACGGGGGTGATAGTGCGAGCAAAGTCGATGTTCGTGCGGGCCAGGTTCGCCGTCCCCGCCATCACCAACCGTTCCTCAGCCTCATCAGTCATGACGTCTTTCAGAACGTGGACAACGGCATGCGCGAGTTGCTGCTCGGTAGGAGTCAGGTTCGCCACATCAAGGCCGTCGGGCAGGATATCGAGACCCGCCTTGCCGGTGTAGGCGGCATTAATTCGATTCGATAGCTTCTGCGCCTGCTCGTCACTGAGCCCAATGTCGATATTGCGCTGCTGAACCGCGCCCGAATCATTGATCGCAATGATGAGCACGTTGTGCTCGGAAATCGGCACGACCTCAACATGCCGCAGGGTGGTGCGCTCGCGGTTGGGGTACTGCACGACGGCTACCTGGTTGGTGAGCTGGGCAAGAAGCTTCGTGGCCCGGATAATGACATCGTCCACGTCGGCCGCGCCTTCCAGCCACGTCTCAATCGCCTTCTTTTCTGCCGACGACATAGGTTTTACCTGGGAGATCGTGTCCACGAATGCTCGGTAGCCACGGTCCGTGGGTACTCGGCCGGCCGAGGTGTGCGGCTGGTGGATAAGCCCGCCATCCTCCAGCGCCGCCATGTCATTTCGGATCGTTGCCGAGGAGACGTCAAAGCCGTGACGTTCCGTAATTGCCTTCGACCCAACCGGCTCACGGGTGTGGACGTAGTCCTGCACGATCGCCTGCAAAACTCTCAGCCTGCGTTCGTCGCTTCGCATGCCTCCCCCTTTCTTGCACTCGACATGCCCGAGTGCTAATTCTACGCATGAAAGGGTTTCATGCCTACCCTGGACACGTGAGAGCTTCGCGACCAGCTGACAGATATAGCAGGGATGTCCTGTCCCAGCCCAAACCTTCCCGCCTGCGCACCCAGAAGGACGTACCGGCCGACATAGGCCTCCTCCTGGAGGACGTTCAGACCGGTTTCGTTGGCGAAGTCATTGCCGTCGGCAAGGTCGCCGGCGAGCTCCTCATGACCCTGGAGGGCAGGAAAGGCGAGAAGAGAAAGTTCCCGCTCGGGCCCGGCTTCTGGATTGACGGGGAACCCGTCAACATCACTCCCCCAGTACTCAAACAGCAGACACAACCCAAGACCCAGCTCACCGCCTCCGGCTCGATCCGCGTCACGGGCAAGACAGCGAAGATGATGCCGAGCCGCATGTGGGTCGAGGGCAGGCATGACTGGCAGCTCATCGACAAGGTCTGGGGCGAAGACCTTCGCCTCGAAGGCATCGCCGTCGAGGAACTCGCGGGCGTCGACCGCCTCCAGGAGATGCTGGAGGTCTTCCAGCCCGGCCCGGGCCGTCGCGCCGGTGTTCTCGTTGACCACCTCCTACCCGGCACCAAGGAATCTCGTCTCGTCAACCAGGCACTAGCTCGCTACGGAACCGACAACATTCTCGTTCTCGGTCACCCGTACGTCGACGTTTGGCAGGCGATTAAACCGCACCGGGTTGGGCTCCAAGAATGGCCGCACATTCCCAAGGGCATCGACATCAAAAAGGGCAGCCTCGCCGCCCTTGGCCTACCCCACGACACGGTGGAAGACGTCGGCATCGGCTGGTCCAAGATCCTGTCCCGCGTCCGCGACTGGAAAGACCTCGACCCGTCCCTCCTGGGACGGGTCGAAGAACTCATCGACTTCCTCACGGCACCCCAATAGCCGGAAGCCACACGCCCTGCTGTCGCACGCCTTCTCACTGCGCATCCGCTACCTCTTGCACTTCCGTAGCCAGATATCCGCAGTAACAGGTCCGTAGCCACATATCCGCGGCAACAGATCCGCAGAAGCAGGTCCGCAGTCGCGTGGCCGCGTTTGAACATCCGTAAATCACTTTCCATCGGTCGTTCCACCTCCCAGCCTTGCACCTCCGCGCCCTTGCACCCGCACCTGCGGATTCGCAGGTCACGGTAGTGCACGTCGGCGACCCGCCAATTAGCGCTCGCTTTCAACAGGGAAAACGCACCTGTTCACGAGGGAAAATACATCCACAAAAAGCGAGTAACAGTGACTTACCCTTTGCGCACTATTTTCCGTCGGTAGCAGAACACAAGTTTCGCCATCCTGGCCTGCGCGAACGCGATTCAAATTCCACTTTTGAAGTTTCCAGTACCGTTAGTTTCAGCTCTCGTTAAAACCTAGTGTTTACATGGTGTTTCGCGGTGTGGACGTAGTACTCATGGCAGGGGCTTCAATATTTGGTTACTGCACCGTCGAGTTGAGCCCGTGAAGCATCGGGGAGCCGGGGCCTGGGGCCGCGGCGTTTGCTAGACGCCGTTCACTTGAGGGGATACCTTGAAAGAGATAAGCGCTACACGTCACAACGCAAAGGAGCGTGCACCCAGAAATGGCTGAGCAATGGAATGAGAACTACGACGTCGTTATCGTCGGTAGTGGCACCGGGTTATTCTCGGGGATCTTGGCCGCAAACGCTGGCCTGAAAACTCTCGTCGTCGAAAAGGACCACAAGTTCGGCGGATCGACCGCTCTATCGGGCGGCGGCATGTGGATGCCGGGTAACCGGGTCAGCCGCGCCGCAGGACTGAAGGACAGCAGGGATCGTGCGGAGACCTACCTCCGTGAGGTCGTCGCCGGTGTCTCCCCCGAGAGCAGGTGGCAGACCCACCTCGACTATGCCGCGAAGGCTATCGACGCGATCGTCACCCACACGGACCTTGAGCTTGAGGTCATGCTCCATTACGCGGACTACTACTCGGATGTTCCCGGTGGCTCTGCCAGCGGACGTTCCGTTGAGCCGTCCCCGTTCGACATGAACTCGCTTGGTGAGGACAAGGATCTCATCCTGTCGGGCGATCTGTCCGCCCCGGTTCCCATGCCGATCACCGGTGGCGACTTCAAGTGGATGAACCTCATGGCAAGGAAGCCGCTCAAGGCCTTCCCAAGGATCTTCAAGCGCGTCGCCCAGGGTGTGGGCGGCATGGCTTTCGGTAAGGACTACACGGCCTCGGGTAAGGCACTTGCAGCAGGTCTCTACTCGGGCGCCAAAAAGGCCGGAGTGGATCTCTGGAACGACACTCCCCTCGTTGACCTCGTCATCGAGAACGGCAAGGCCGTTGGCGTCGTTGTCGAACGCAACGGACAGGAAGTTCGTATTGCCGCTAACCGCGCCGTGATTCTCGCTGCCGGTGGCTTTGACCGCAATATTGAAAAGCGCAAGGATTTCCAGTCCGAGGCTATTGAAAGCGGATGGCAGTTCGGTGCACCCGGCAACACGGGCGACACCATTGACATTGCTGAGAAGCATGGACTGGACCTTGATCTGCTCGACAAGTCCTGGTGGTTCCCGGCAATTCCGGAGCTCAAGGAAGGCGCTGGCCCGATCGTTCTCCTCGCGGAACGCTCACTGCCCGGCTCCCTCATCGTTGACCGTACCGGCCACCGCTTCTTCAACGAGTCGATTGACTACATGCGTGCAGGCGAGACCATGCTCGGCATTGATGACGGCGAGGAACCGCACCTGCCGGCCTGGATGATCATTGACGACAAGTTCGTGAAGTCCTACGTCATGGGAGGTGTGAAGATGCCGATGATGCCGATCCCGGACGAGTGGTACAAGGCCGGGGTTGCCGTTAAGGCGGACTCGATTGTTGAGCTTGGAAGCAAGATCGGCACGGAGGACCTGCCGGGTGGTGTCAGGCGCTTCAACGTCCTGGCTGCCCAGGGCACCGACGATGACTTCCAGCGTGGTAAGACGGCCTACGACCGCTACTACGGCGATCCGACCAACACGCCGAACCCGAACCTGCGTCCTCTCTCCGATTCGGGCCCGTACTACGCGATCAAGGTTGTCCCCGGCGACCTCGGCACGTGTGGCGGCCTACGAGCCGACGAGAAGGCACGCGTCTACACCACCGACGGCGGCACGGTCGACGGCCTCTACGCCATCGGTAACGCCGCAGCCAACGTCTTCGGCGGTGTCTACCCCGGACCCGGTGCCACCATCGGCCAGGGCATAACCCTCGGATACGCCGCTGTCGACGATATTGTCGCCAAAGGCTAGTCGCCGTACACCAAGCCAAGCACTAGCTATAGCCGGGAGGGGCCTTCGCAAATGCGAAGGCCCCTCCCACGTATGAAGTGCCTGGTCCGCACCCCGTTACTGAACTTCCGGAACCAGATCCCGCCATTCCGGAACCAGATCCCAGAGTTCTGCGACCAGAATCAGGAGTACCGGACCCTGCCCAGTATTACTCGTGCTTGTTGCACTTCCCCGGAATGCTGTGGGCTAGTCCCAGAGCTCCCGAATCACGGTGTCGGCCAGTAATCTGCCCTTGAGCGTGAGGACCATTCGGCCGTTCGCTAGCCTACGTGGGTCCAGAAGCCCATCGTGTGCCAGTGTCATCGTCTTGTGACGTCGCTTGGCAAGCTCTGCACGACCAGGGGCTTCACCCGGTCCTGCGAGGCCGGCCGTGTCGGGTAGGCCCTCGGCAAGGCGAATTCCGAGCATGATGTCTTCTTCGGCGCGCTCCTGCGGGGAGAGAATCTCTCGTGCAGCCGCCGGGGACTGGTCGTTCTTGAGTCGTTCTGCCCAGGCCCTTGGGTGCTTCACGTTCCAGAAGCGGGTGCCGTTGATATGCGAGTGGGCGCCGGGGCCGAAGCCCCACCAGTTGTTGTTACGCCAATAGGCCATATTGTGCCGGGCCTCGTGGCCGGGCTTTGACCAGTTGGAGACCTCGTACCAGGAGTATCCGGCCTCGCTGAGCACTTCTTCCGCAATTTCGTACTTGGCCGCAAGATCATCCGGGTCGGTATCCGGCAGGATTCCCCGCTTTACCTGCTGCCCCATCTTTGTGCCCGGCTCGATGCCAAGGCCATAGGCGGAGATGTGATCGGGAGACATGGAAATGGCTTCGGAAAGCGAGTGGCGCCAGTCATCGAGGGATTCCCCAGGAGTTCCGTAGATCAGGTCGAGAGAAGTAGACAGGCCAGCATTTCTCGCCCAGTCAATAACCATCGGCACGCGTTCGGGTGTGTGGAGCCGGTCAAGGGTGGCAAGCACGTGGCTGGTTGCCGACTGCATGCCAACTGAGACGCGGGTGAAGCCAGCTTCCTTAAGGGTCTTCAGGTACTCCTCATCAACGGTCTCGGGGTTGGCTTCCGTGGAGATCTCAGCCCCGTCTTCGAAGCCAAAGACAAGTTCGAGCACGCCGAGGATGTGGGCGAGCTGGCCAGCACGAAGGTACGTTGGGGTGCCGCCACCAAAGAAGATCGTCTCGAGCGGCCGCCCGCCGTCAAGCACCTGGCCTGCTAGAGCGATTTCTCCAAGCAACTGGTTGTCGTACTCTCCCGGAGTCGCACCGGGGCCCAATTCATGTGAGGTGTAGGTGTTGAAGTCGCAGTATCCGCAACGCACCTGACAGAAGGGCACGTGGACGTAGGCCGAGAATGGCTTGTTCATGGAAATGTCCGGAAGACTGCCATCAACGGGTGCTTCTACGCCGTCGGGTAGCTCAGGCACGGATGACCTCCAAGTCATGAATGCGACGTTCTTCGTTCAAACCTCTGGTTTCAAACCGGGTCGTGATGCGGCCGTCCCAGCGGGGTGCAAAGCCACCCACAATCCCGTTGTCACCCGGATCGTCTTCATCAATGCGCTGTCCAACGTGTGGATTCACAAAGTCAGAGACGGCGGCAATCGAGTCCCTCATCTGCCACGCGTAGTCGTCCCAATCGGTAGCAAGCCGCCACGTTCCGCCCGAGGGCAAAATGTTGGCAACGGTCTGCGCAAACTCCGGGGTGACGAGGCGGCGTTTACGGTGCCTCGCCTTTTGCCACGGGTCCGGGAAGAAGGTCCACACTTCGTCGGGCTTCCTGTTGGGGCCGAACATGAGTGGGAGGGCAAGAACGGCGTCGGCACTGATCATGCGAACGTTCTCAACTTCTTCGCGAACAATCCGAGCCACCGACGAGGCGACCCCGGGCCACCACACTTCGAAGGCAAGGTGGTTGATCTCGGGATTCTCTTTCGCGTGGGCGACGATCTGGTCGGCTGCTCCCGCTCCGATCTCTACGATCAGCGGAGCATCCCGCCCGAAGGCTTTCGTGAGATCTGGGGATTCCCGGAGAACATAGCCCTCGTCCACCTGAGCATCAATGACGTACTTGTGGCCGTGCTCGTCAAGGGCACGCTGGTGCCTATCTGGTAGGCGGCCGCCGCGGGGCATAAAGCTCGTGATCCGGCGGTGGTGGCGTTCTGTCACAGTGTTTCCTTCAGATGGTTAGGGAAGTGTTTCGTCAGATAAGAGGCGAGTTCTATTTCACCAGCGCGATGGGATTTCACGAGTGTTTCAAAGTAGTCGGTTTTATTGCGGAACCACGCACCGACACTTACGCCATGACTTGGGACAAAGAGTTCTTCAAGCGAGTCACCGGCACTGGCTTCACCGGAGTCTTTCACCCGGAAGTAGGTACCGGACTTGCCGTGGGCAAGGAAGCGTTTGATCCAGCCCGGATCGTCTCGGTAGTACTCGAAGGTCCGGCAAGGGTTGCGACAGCCCGTGACCTCGAGGATCGCCGTACCGAAGCGGTACCGGGAGCCAATGATGAAGTCATCAACATTGGCCTCGACACGAAGGTTCTCACCCCAGGTACCGGGTGGGAGTTCTATGCCGAGTTCGTTCTCCCACCATGCCATCTCCGAAGAAGACATGGCGTAGACGGCTTTCTCCGCTCCCCCGTGGTTCGCGCGGTCAGCTTGAACATCGCCCCACATCCCGAGCCGGGTCACCTTGACCTGTCCATCGACGGGAGCCTTCTTGATCGCCGTGACACCGACCCGGCCAATGGACACGGGGGTCAGTTCTGAGACGACGCAGATATGGGTGACTCTCATGTTCTCCACTCTAGCGCGGCACCAATGCGCCACCCCGGCTATCGATCACTCTCCGCAGGGCCACAGTCAAGGAAAGGGCACAACCGGCTCATGGCACACGCAGAAAAAGGAAACGTTCTCTGGCTCTGGCACGGCCTCGAGAATTGGCACCGGCAGGAAAAGTGTCACTGGCTCGATAACTCGACGTTGTCACGGCGCACCTGACCGCACAAGAAAGTCTTCGCCAATATGTTCGGCAAGAGCTTCTTGTTTGTTGGGGCGGGCCGAACGGGACGACTAGTCTTCCGAGGGCGGGTTGGCCCTTGCCCAAATAGCCACAATGACAACAATGACGACAACCAGGATGATCCACTTCATTTCGAGGGCGCCTGATCTGATGTCAGGGCTGCGACGAACGCCTCTTGGGGAACGTCTACGCGTCCAATGGACTTCATGCGTTTCTTGCCTTCCTTCTGCTTCTCGAGCAGCTTCCTCTTACGGGAAATATCGCCGCCATAGCACTTCGCGAGCATGTCCTTACGCAGAGCCTTAATCGTTTCACGCGCAATAACACGCGAACCAATTGCGGCCTGGATCGGAATCTCGAACTGCTGGCGGGGAATAAGCCCCCTGAGCTTCCCGGTCATGTCCGTGCCGTAGGCGTACGCCTTGTCGCGGTGGACAATCGCCGAGAAGGCATCAACCTTCTCGTGGTTGAGAAGAATATCGACCTTGACGAGATCAGCTGTCTGATCCCCATCCATGTCGTAATCCAGGGATGCATAGCCGCGGGTCTTGGACTTGAGCTGGTCAAAGAAGTCGAACACGATCTCGGCCAGCGGCAGACGGTAGTGCATCTCCACCCTGTCTTCCGACAGGTAGTCCATGCCACCCAGGGTGCCGCGGCGCTGCTGACACAGCTCCATAACGGCACCAATGTAGTCGGCGGGCGTCAGGATCGTTGCCTGCACCATGGGTTCAGAAATTGAAGCGACCTTGCCGTCGGGGAACTCCGATGGGTTCGTCACCTCGATGAGCTCACCGTCTTCCGACATGACCTCGTAAACGACCGAGGGTGCCGTCGCAATAAGGTCAATGTTGAACTCGCGCTCGAGGCGCTCGCGGATGATCTCCAGGTGAAGCAGGCCAAGGAAGCCACAGCGGAAACCGAAGCCGAGGGCAGCGGACGATTCCGGTTCGAAGGTGAGTGCAGCGTCGTTCAGCTGGAGCTTATCGAGTGCCTCGCGCAGTGCCGGGAAGTCAGATCCGTCGATCGGATAGATACCGGAGAAGACCATGGGCTTCGGCTCAACGTAGCCGGGAAGCGGCTCGGAGGCGGGGCTGGATGTCATGGTCACGGTATCGCCCACGCGGGTCTGGCGAACATCCTTCGCACCCGTAATGAGGTAACCGACCTCGCCCACACCCAGGCCCTTGCTGGCCTTCGGCTCAGGAGAGATGACACCGATCTCCTGGAGTTCGTGGGTGGTTCCCGTCGACATGGTGGTGAGCTTCGTGCGGGGCGTGAACAGTCCGTCCTTCACCCGCACGTAGGTTACAACACCGCGGTAGCTGTCGTACACGGAGTCAAAGATCATGGCGCGTGCCGGAGCGTCCGCGTCACCGGTCGGTGCGGGAATCTCACCAACGATACGGTCCAGCAGATCGGAGACGCCCTCACCGGTCTTACCCGATACTCGCAGGCAGTCCTCCGGTTCGCCGCCGATGAGGGAGGCAAGCTCTTCGGCAAACTTCTCGGGCTGAGCCGCCGGAAGGTCGATCTTGTTAAGAACGGGGACAACGGTCAGGTCGTTCTCGAGAGCCATGTACAGGTTCGCAAGGGTCTGGGCCTCGATGCCCTGAGCAGCATCAACAAGGAGGATCGCACCCTCGCAGGCCGCGAGCGAACGGTTTACTTCGTAGGAGAAGTCAACGTGGCCGGGTGTGTCGATCATGTTGAGCGCATACTCGTTGCCGTCCACCGTCCACGGCATGCGAACGGCCTGAGACTTGATGGTGATACCGCGTTCACGCTCAATATCCATCCGGTCGAGGTATTGGGCTCGCATGAGCCGCTCCTCGACGATGCCGGTGAGCTGTAGCATCCGGTCGGCCAGAGTCGACTTGCCATGGTCGATGTGGGCGATGATGCAGAAGTTCCGCAACCGGTCAGCGGGCGTGTTGGCCGGCTGGAGTGACTGGGAGGGATTCGACTTAGACACTGGTCTCCTTCTATATTCCGGACCAGTCTACCCATCAACAGCCCCCGGCCCACCCTCAGGGCCGGGTGAACTGTCTCAACGTCACTAAACCGGGTGCCAATACCGCCAATCAGGACCGTGTTCGCAGGTACACCCAGTGGTCGAGCCCCGTGGAAAGACGGTCCTATCCGCTCCCCCGCAATACGGATTCTCAATCATCACGAGCTAAGCCAACTCAGCCAAACACTTCTATGAAGCATTCTCCGACGTGTTCGCCCTCCGACAATTCCCAGTTCTCTTTCACGCTTTCGCTCTGTCAGCCTGGAATAATGGGCTACATGAGCGCACTGCCGGGATCCCTGTCGTTATTTCTCCCGCTCCTCGTCAAGCTTTTGCGGGGACCGGGCAAGGCCATCGTGCTCGTCAATGGATTACTGACGGCCCTCCTCCTGTGGCTCACGATCGACTCGGTCCGCGACGGCAATGCCGGCGTGTGGGTTCCGCTCGTCATGGCAGCGGTTCTTCTCCTTGGCATCATCGTCTTCGCCATCCGCGGTAGCCGCCTCGCCAAGCACGTTGACGACCTTGAAAAGCTCCAGACTCAGACTCAGCCCAGCCAAGAGATCATCACCCAGGACGGCAGGTCCGTCCAGGAAGAGGAAATGAAGCAACGTTTCCACGATGCTTCCTACGAGGCTAACCAGCTGAATGCTCGGTTCATGCCGCGGGTTAACGCCGCACAGCGTGCCGCCATCGCCGCCGCAGGCGGCACCGTCCAGGCTCCCTACCTCAAGGCCGACCTACGAATCACCCTCGTCGCCGGGATGCTCACCGTGGCAGCGGGCCCGCTCTCGATCATTCTCATGATCTTCACCGCCGCCATGTCCTGATCAGCGTGCGCTGATCATTAAACTCCTCGTTCTCATTCCCGCCCTATCTCGCAAGGGATAACTCCCCAATATTTGGGGCAGACCTATCGCCTTCGTTGTGGGACCATAAATGCCATGGGACTACCAACGAAATATCTCGGCAAAGATGAAGTCATCATCCGGCACATGCACAGCCATGTGAAGGAGCTCTTCCTCGCGATCATCCTCGGCATCCTGCTGATCATTGCCGTTGTCGCGGCCTTTGTATTCTTGCCCGAGTCCGTCAATCCCTGGGGCCCCTGGGTTGTTGTTGGCCTCGCCGTCATCCTCGCCATCTTGAAGGTCTTCATTCCCTGGCTGAAGTGGATCACGGACACCTACACGATCACGTCTCGCCGGATCATCACCCGCACCGGCATCATCGCCAAGAATGGTCACGACATTCCTCTTGCCAGGATCTCGAACGTTGCCTACGAGCACGATCTCATCGACCGTATCTTTGGTTGCGGCACCCTGATCCTCGAGACCTCAGCCGACAACCCGCTGCGCCTTCATGACATCCCCAAGGTTGAACAGGTCCACGTTGAATTGACCGAACTGCTGTTCAACAACGACCAGCATTACGACCGGGAAATTGACTACTGAGGACCGCGGCGTACAACCACCCAGGTCTTATCCAAGCGGCGTCGGGCTCACTTCCGGCGCCGCTTCCTGTTCGTCGACATCACCCGGTTCCTCATTAATGGGTATGGCCAGCCAACCCCAACGATGACGATTCTGGGCCGCGGCCCGAGCATTCTCAGCCAAATACCAGAATGCCAACGGCCGAAAAGCACTGGCTTAGCCAAGATGATCCGGAAGGATCGTCATTCGGTTATCCCGTTAGCATCACGGATCTGCGAGGCGTTGGCGGGTCGTTTGAACGGCTTATGCAGCGATTCCAGCACAGCAGGGACAAAGTTACCACTATTGTGGAGGCGTGAGTTTCTTAAATAAAGCTATTCGCGTAGCCAAGTCCGTTGCGCGATCCCCGCAAGCCCGCCGCATGATGCGTCAGGCCGTGAACCAGATTCAGAATAAGACAAAGTCACCGGGATCCCAGAGGCAGGATTCTCCGAAGCCGTCACCGCGGCACGCTGGCGGATCTGGCACTGCACCTGGCCCGAACGATCACGCGATCGAGTACTCCTTCGCGCAGTTCGGCATGCCAAGGTTTTCGTATGCTCCGGCCAATGATGGTGATGCTGATCCGGGTGAGGTCGTATGGACGTGGGTTCCTTACGAAGACGATCCCAACCAGGGTAAGGACCGCCCGGTTCTTGTTCTTGCCAGGCAGGGTGATTCAGTGATCTTCGCTCAGATGACATCGAAGGATCACGTAGACGGCAACAATGGGTTTACCCGTGATGATCACCTGGGCCGCCGGTGGATCGATATGGGCACGGGCGACTGGGACAGTCAGGGTAGAGAATCAGAGGCACGAATTGACCGTCTTCTTATCGCCCACAAGAATTCGATTAGGCGTGAGGGTGGACGTCTCGATAAGACGCGTTTCACACGGATTACCGATGCGGTCACTACGATTCACGGAAACTAACTGATAGTCTTGTTCATCGGACTTGAGTATCCGGTCGATACGCAAGTCACGCCACAGACCAAACCACGGGGTGCCCCACGCCCCAGTCCCGGTCATGGCAGAGCCCTCACTGACCGTGTAAATGTTCGCATCCGCGAGTAGACGAAAGAATTGAGAACGTGGCAAACATTAAGTCGCAGAAGAAGCGCAACCTGACCAACGAGAAGGCTCGGGTTCGCAACCAGGCTGTTAAGGCCGAGCTGAAGACCTACGTCCGTAACGTCCGTAAGGCCGTCGACGCAGGCAACAAGGACGAGGCAAACGCCGCTCTCGGCGCCGCCGGCCGCAAGCTGGACAAGGCAGTCTCCAAGGGCGTCATCCACAAGAACCAGGCCGCCAACCGCAAGTCGAAGCTTGCCAAGGTAGTCAACAAGATCGAGGCCTAAGCTTAGATTTACGAATTGGGCTATATCAGTAGCCTTTCATGAGAGGTCGGGAGTGCTTGAAGCGCTCCCGACCTCTCTGCTTGTTGCGGCAAAGCTCGACGGATTAATTCGTCTCCGTGTTGAGGTCAGCGCAATCGAGAGCCCATCGGAGCATGGTCGGAGCGACATACATTGTCGACACGTGGCTCCTTGCAGCTAGCAAGATCTTTCATCGATCTTAGCTGAGGGCCAACACCTGCCACCAGACTGACGCGCAGGCCTGTGGGCCCGGCCCTCACAACCTGCGCGCCGCCGTCACCTCTCGGATGCACTTCTCGAGAGCGTAGGCAGGGTCCCGGGCTTCACCGCGGAAGCCCTTGACATCACCATCGGCTTTCGCAATGGATCGGATCGCGGCGCTCAGCCCTACATCCGACCAGTTCCGCAGGTCTCGCCTTGCCCTGTCCATCTGCCACGGCTGCATGGATAGCTTCACGGAGGCACCGTCTCGTC